>NZ_JAGMUF010000129.1:208392-292106 GCF_019049125.1 Streptomyces sp. AC602_WCS936
GTACAAGCAGTCACTCCAGTCGGCGCTGGACCAGGCCGGTGGTTGATCCGGCGGCCGGGTCCGCACAGGCTCCCGCCGCGGTACGTCGGGTGGAGGAGACGATGGGGACCGTCTTCTCCTTCGACGTCCGCGGCGGGGAACCCACGGCCGTACGGGCCGCACTGGACGAGGCGGTGGCGGAACTGCGCCGGGCCGACGAGGTGTTCAGCACCTACCGGGAGGGCAGCGAGGTCTCCCGGCTGGCGCGCGATGAGACGACGCTCGCGGAGTGCGTGCCCGAGGTCGCCGAGGTGCTGGAGCTGGCCGCGGAGGCGGAGCGGGTGAGCGACGGCTGGTTCAGCACCTCGTACCGGGGACGGCTGGATCCGACGGGGATCGTCAAGGGCTGGGCCGTGGAGTGCGCCGCCCGGCGGGTCGCGGCGGCCGGTGCGAGCGGCGTGAGCGTCAACGGCGGCGGGGACGTGCAGCTGCTCGGGACGCCGGGGGCGGGGCGGCCCTGGCGGGTGGGCGTGTCGGACCCGTTGCGCCCGGGCGGGCTGGCGGCGGTCGTGTCGGCGGCCGGGGCGGACGAGCTGGCGGTGGCGACGTCCGGCTCGGCGGAGCGGGGCGCGCACATCGTCGATCCGCGCACGGGGCGCGCCGCGGTGACCGACCTGGTGTCGGTGACGGTGGTGGCGGCGCGGCTGACGTGGGCGGACTGCTGGGCCACGGCGGCGTTCGCGATGGGGGCGCGGGAGGGGTTGCGGTGGCTGGAGTCGCTGGACGGGGTGGAGGGGCTGTTGGTGACGGCGGGGGACGAGGTGCGGTGTACCGGGGGCCTGGCGGGGTGGTTGGGGTGACTGCAACCCCCAAGGGGCGCGGGGAACTGCGCGACCAGCCACCGACCACCCGCACCCGGCCCCCGGCCCCCGGCACCAGCCCCCGCGGCGCTCACCCTCCGTTCTGAGCCAACCGCAGCAAATGGTCCGCCAACGCCTGCCCACCCGTCGGCTCCCTGCTGATCAGCAGCAGCGTGTCGTCACCCGCGATCGTGCCCAGGATGTCGTGCAGTTCCGCCTGGTCGATCGCCGAGGCGAGGAACTGCGCCGCCCCCGGAGGGGTCCGCAGGACCACGAGGTTCGCCGATGCCTCCGCGGAGATCAGCAGCTCCGCGGAGAGCCGCCGCATCCGCTCCTCCTTCGCCGACTCCCCGAGCGGCGCCCGCGGGGTGCGGAAACCGCCCTCGCTGGGCACCGCGTAGATGAGGTCGCCGTCGTTGTTGCGGATCTTGACCGCGTTCAGCTCGTCCAGGTCCCGGGAGAGCGTCGCCTGCGTGACGGTCAGCCCGTCGTCGGCGAGCAGCTTCGCGAGCTGGCTCTGCGAGCGCACCGCCTGCCGGTTGAGGATGTCCACGATCCGGCGGTGGCGTGCGGTGCGGGTCTGCGGTACGGCAGGCCCACCGGTCTGCTCGTGCTCCTGCGCCTGGCTCATCGTCGTCTCATTCTCCGGATCGTCCGTCCCCGTGGGCCCCGTGGGCCTGGTCAAGGATGCCGGTCAGCGCCCCGAGGAACGCGTCCACCGCGTCGTCGCCGAGGTTCAGCGGCGGCATCAGCCGTACGACATCGGGTGCGGGCGCGTTCACCAGGATTCCGGCGTCCTGAGCCGCCTGCTGCACCCGGGGTGCGAGCGGCTCGGTGAGCACGATACCCAGGAGGAGGCCGGCCCCCCGGACATGGGCTACGAGCGGGTGGCCCAGCGCCTCGACGCCGCCGCGGATCTTCTCGCTCTGCCGCTTGACGTTGTCCAGCAGTCCCTCGTCCGCGACGGTGTCGAGGACGGCGAGTCCGGCGGCGCAGGCGACGGGGTTGCCGCCGAAGGTGGTGCCGTGCTGGCCGGGCTGGAGGAGTTCGGCGGCGCGGCCGAAGGCGACCGTCGCGCCGAGCGGGAGTCCGCCGCCCAGGCCCTTGGCGAGAGTGACGACGTCCGGCAGGACGCCCTCGTGGGCCTGGTACTCGAACCAGTGCCCGGTCCGGCCGATGCCGGTCTGCACCTCGTCCAGGACGAGCAGCGCGCCGGTGGCGGCGGTGATGGCGCGGGCGGCCTTCAGATAGCCGGGGGGCGGGACGACGACGCCGTTCTCGCCCTGGATCGGCTCGATGATCACCAGGGCCGTCTCCTCGGTGACCGCGGCGGCCAGCGCCTTCGCGTCGCCGTAGGGCACGTGCGTGACGTCGCCGGGCAGCGGCCGGAAGGGTGCCTGCTTGCCGGGCTGGCCGGTGAGCGCCAGCGCTCCCATGGTGCGGCCGTGGAAACCGCCGTCGGTGGCGACCATGTGCGGACGGCCGGTCAGCCGGCCGATCTTGAAGGCGCCCTCGTTGGCCTCGGCGCCGGAATTGCAGAAGAAGACCTTGCCGTCGCGGCCGAAGCGCTGGAGCAGCCGTTCGGCGAGGGCGACGGGCGGTTCGGCGATGAAGAGGTTGGAGACGTGGCCGAGGGAGGCGATCTGCCGGCTCACCGCCTCGACCACCGCCGGGTGGGCGTGGCCGAGCGCGTTGACCGCGATGCCGCCGACGAAGTCCAGGTACTCCTTGCCGTCGGCGTCCCAGACCCGGGCGCCCTCACCGCGCACGAGCGGCAGGCGCGGCGTGCCGTAGTTGTTCATGAGCGTGCCCTGCCACCGCTCGGTCAGCTCCGCGTTGCTCACGGCTCCCCCTGTCCGTCCGGCACGACCATCGTGCCGATCCCCTCGTCGGTGAAGATCTCCAGCAGGATCGAGTGCTGGACCCGGCCGTCGATGACGCGGGCGGTGGTGACGCCGCCCCGCACGGCGTGCAGACAGCCCTCCATCTTGGGCACCATGCCGCTGGACAGCTCGGGCAGCAGTTTCTCGAGCTGGGCGGCGGTGAGGCGGCTGATCACCTCGTCGGAGTTCGGCCAGTCCTCGTACAGGCCCTCGACGTCGGTGAGGACCATGAGCGTCTCGGCGCCGAGCGCCGCAGCGAGTGCCGCAGCCGCCGTATCAGCATTGACGTTGTAGACATGTCCGTCGTCCTGGGAGCGGGCGATCGAGGAGACGACCGGGATACGGCCGTCGGCGAGCAGTGCCTCGATGGCGCCGGTGTCGATCTCGGTGATCTCGCCGACCCGGCCGATGTCGACGGACTCGCCGTCGATCTCGGGCCGGTGCTTGGTGGCGGTGATGGTGTGCGCGTCCTCGCCGGTGAGACCGACGGCGAGGGGTCCGTGCTGGTTGAGCAGCCCGACCAGCTCGCGCTGCACCTGCCCGGCCAGCACCATCCGTACGACGTCCATGGCGTCCTCGGTGGTGACGCGCAGGCCGGCCTTGAACTCGCTGACGATGCCGTGCTTGTCGAGCGCCTTGCTGATCTGCGGCCCACCGCCGTGCACGACGACGGGCTTGAGGCCGGCGTGGCGCAGGAAGACGACGTCCTGGGCGAAGGCGGCCTTCAGGTCCTCGTCCACCATGGCGTTGCCGCCGAACTTGATGACGACGGTCTTGCCGTGGTGCCGGGTCAGCCAGGGCAGCGCCTCGATGAGGATCTGGGCCTTGGGGAGCGCGGTGTGCTTCCTCGTCGTACTCATGAGCTGTACGCGCTGTTCTCGTGGACGTAGTCGGCGGTGAGGTCGTTGGTCCAGATCGTGGCGGTGGCGTCGCCGGCGGCGAGGTCGGCGACGATGTGGACCTCGCGGTAGCGCATGTCGACCAGCTCGCGGTCCTCGCCGACGCCGCCGTTCTTGCAGACCCAGACGCCGTTGATGGCGACGTTGAGGCGGTCGGACTCGAAGGCGGCGGAGGTGGTGCCGATGGCGGAGAGCACGCGACCCCAGTTGGGGTCCTCGCCGTGGATGGCGCACTTGAGCAGGTTGTTGCGGGCGATGGTGCGGCCGACCTGGACGGCGTCGTCCTCGGTCGCGGCGTTCACGACCTCGACCTTGATGTCCTTGCTGGCGCCCTCGGCGTCCCGGATGAGCTGCTGGCCGAGGTCGTCGCAGACGGTGCGGACGGCCTCGGCGAACCCGTCGTACTCCGGGGTAATGCCGGAGGCGCTGGAGGCGAGCAGCAGCACCGTGTCGTTGGTGGACATGCAGCCGTCGGAGTCGACCCGGTCGAAGGTGACCCGGGTGGCGTCGCGCAGGGCGCGGTCGAGCACCTCGGTCTCCAGGTCGGCGTCGGTGGTGAGGACGACGAGCATGGTGGCGAGACCCGGGGCGAGCATGCCGGCGCCCTTGGCCATGCCGCCGACGGTCCAGCCGTCCTTCGTCACGACGGACGTCTTGTGGACGGTGTCGGTGGTCTTGATGGCGATGGCGGCCTTCTCACCGCCGTGCTCGGAGAGCTGACCGGCGGCGGTCTCGACGCCCGGCAGCAGCTTGTCCATGGGCAGCAGTACGCCGATCAGTCCCGTCGAGCAGACGGCGACCTCGCCCGCGCCCGTACCCAGCACCTCGGCGGCCTTCTCGGCGGTCGCGTGGGTGTCCTGGAAGCCCTTGGGTCCGGTGCAGGCGTTGGCGCCGCCCGAGTTCAGGACGACGGCGGACACCTGCCCGCTCTTCAGCACCTGCTCGGACCACAGCACCGGCGCGGCCTTGACGCGGTTGGAGGTGAAGACACCGGCGGCGGCGCGTCGGGGGCCCTTGTTGACCACGAGGGCCAGGTCGGGGTTCCCGCTGTCCTTGATCCCGGCGGCGATGCCCGCCGCCGTGAATCCCTTTGCTGCCGTCACACTCACGGCGCGACTCCGATCGTCGTCAGTCCGGTGGTCTCGTCGAGACCGAGGGCGAGGTTCATGCTCTGGACGGCACCGCCCGCGGTGCCCTTGGCCAGGTTGTCGATGGCGCTGATCGCGATGATGCGGCCCGCGGCGGCGTCGTACGCGACCTGGACCGATACGGCGTTGGAACCGTAGACGGACGCGGTCGCGGGCCACTGGCCCTCGGGCAGCAGGTGCACGAAGGGTTCGTCGGCGAAGGCCTTCTCGTAGGCGGCACGGACGGACTCGGCGGCGACCCCGGGCTTCGCCTTGGCGGTGCAGGTGGCGAGGATGCCGCGGGGCATCGGCGCGAGGGTCGGGGTGAAGGAGACGGTGACCGGCTCGCCCGCCACCGCGCCGAGGTTCTGGATCATCTCGGGGGTGTGCCGGTGCAGGCCCCCTACGCCGTACGGCGACATGGAGCCCATGACCTCGCTGCCCAGCAGGTGCGGCTTGGCCGCCTTGCCCGCGCCGGAGGTGCCGGAGGCGGCGACGATCACGGCCTCGGGCTCGGCGAGCGCGGCGGCGTAGGCCGGGAAGAGCGCCAGGGACACGGCCGTCGGGTAGCAACCGGGCACCGCGACACGCTTGGACCCCTCCAGCGCGGCGCGGGCACCCGGCAGTTCGGGGAGGCCGTAGGGCCAGGTGCCGGCGTGCGGGGAGCCGTAGAACCTCTCCCAGTCGGCGGCGTCCTTCAGCCGGAAGTCGGCGCCCATGTCGATCACCAGCACGTCCGGCCCGAGCTGCTCGGCGACGGCGGCGGACTGCCCGTGCGGCAGCGCGAGGAACACAACGTCGTGCCCGGCGAGCACCTCGGGCGTCGTCGGCTCCAGCACCCGGCCGGCCAGCGGCGGCAGGTGCGGCTGCAGCGCGCCGAGCTTCTGTCCCGCGTTGGAGTTGCCGGTCAGGGCGCCGATCTCGACCTCGGGGTGCGCGAGCAGCAGACGCAGCAGCTCACCGCCCGCGTACCCACTCGCTCCGGCCACCGCCGCACGTACCGCCATGACATCCTCCATCCGTGATGGCATGACTATACGTATCGCTGCACGTTTATGCAATCGCTTCATGGAGCGCGGCCCCGCCGTCTTCGTCGACGTGCCGACCCTCGCCGTGTCGTCACTGGCCGAACGGCAGTGGAATGGGGCGCCACGGACGCGGAACGGTCGGCGGCCAAGGCGTTCGTTCTGGACGTGCTGGACCTGGCCGCGCGCCGCCACCGCTGGGGCCCCGCCGACGCCGGCCCCGGCGACGAGCTCCCCGACGCACCCCTCGTCGCCTGCTGCGTACGGCACCGGGTGCTGAGCGCGCTGCCGTACTGGGAGGGGTGCGTCTTCTGTCACGGGTGAGGGACGTACCGGCCGGGGATCCCGGGCGCTATCGCTGCCTGATCCGCAGGAAGGTCACCGAGTTCGCCGGGAAGGTGTAGGTGAACTCGCTCGCCACCCCGGAGAAGGTGGACCGCACCGGGGTGACCGGGGTGTCCGTCTCCGTGTTCACGGCGTCCTGGTCGGCGGCCAGCGTGGTGACGCGGGCCTTGCGGGCGACCTTGGCGCCGCCGAGGTCGACGGCGGTGCGGGCCGCCGTGTCCTGGGCGTTGACGACCTTGACGATCAGCTCGCCGGTCCGGTCGTCCTCGGTGACGATCTGGCGGAACGGCTCGGCGGGCTTGTCGTCGGTGAAGCTGCCCCACTCCTCACCGTCGAGGTAGAGGGTCACCTGGCGGCCCCGCACCTTGACGTCGATGTCGTAGGCGCGGCCCGTCTCGATCGAGCCCGCCTTGGAGAGGAGCGTCGACTTGCCGCCGTCCGAGGCCTGTTCGACGGCGGACTGGGTGTTGTTCCAGCCGCCCAGGTTCCACCAGTAGTAGTTGCCGGTGTCCTTGACGCCGAAGGCGATCAGGAAGCCCTCGTTGCCGGATTTCTTGGTGGCCCGCACGTGCAGGTCGTAGTTCTGCCAGGCCGGGTCACCGGCCGTGACCATGGTGTTCTCGGCCGCGGTGTCGGTCTGGACGTAAGCGCCGTCCTGGACGGTCCATGCGCCGGTGCCCGTGTGGGTCCACTGCGACGCGTCGCCGGAGAAGTCGTCGGACAGGAGGGTCTCCCCGTCCGCCGACGTCACCCGCACGTCGTCGTAGGCCGCGCTGGTCGCCCACGTCGACAGGCCGACCGCGCCGGTGATGGGCCCGCTGACGGCCGGTGTGCCGGTCGCCGTGGAGGGGACGACCCGGTCGCCGGTGTTGTTCATGAAGAGCTTCTGGACCTCGTAGTTGGCCGAGCCCCAGGACGCGTGGTTGTTGAACCAGATCATGTCCGGGCTCCACTGCACGTAGTCCTCGTTGGCGAGCAGCGGGGCGTAGGAGGCGAGCTTGACGACGTCCGCGTTGCGCTCCAGGCCGGTCATGAAGGCGGCCTCGGAGAGCGCGTTCCGCCACGCGTTGCCCTGGGAGGCGTACTCGCCGAGGAAGACCTTGGGGCCGTTCCTGTCGTAGGAGTCGTAGCGGTCGTTGTTCTGGAGGAACCACTGCGGGCTGTTGTAGTAGTGCTCGTCGACCATGTCGACGCCGGCCTCGCGGTTCAGCCGCCAGGCGGTGTCGAAGGTGGTGCCGGAGTCGTCGGGGCCGGAGTTGGAGATGACGGTGATGTCCGGGTACTCGGCCTCGATGGCGGCGCGGAACTGCTTGAAGCGGGCCATGAACTCCCGGGGCAGGTTCTCCTCGTTGCCGACGCCGATGTGGGTGAGGCCGAAGGGCTTCGGGTGGCCCATCTCGGCGCGCTTGGCGCCCCATTCGCTGGTGCGCGGGCCGTTGGCGAACTCGATCAGGTCCAGGGTGTCCTGGATGTGCCGCTTCAGCAGCGCGTCGTCGTCGGTGGCCTTGTTCTGGCCGCAGCCGGTGACCAGGGCGGGCACGACGGGCAGCGGCATGGCGCCGATGTCCTCGGCGAAGCGGAAGTACTCGTAGTAGCCGAGGCCGTAGCTCTGGTTGTAGCCCCAGAAGTTGGCGTTGGTGGCGCGCTCCTCGACCGGGCCGATGGTGTCCTTCCACTGGTAGGACCGTTGACGCTCCCAGCCGGAGGCGGCGCTGTAGTCCTCCATGGAGCCGGTGTTGACCAGGCACCCGCCGGGGAAGCGCAGGAAGCCGGGGTTGAGGGCCTCGATCTTCTCGGCGAGGTCCTTGCGCAGTCCGTTGGGCCGGCCCTTGTAGGTGTCCCGGGGGAAGAGGGACACCATGTCGAGGGCCGCGGGGGCGGTGGTGGTGACGGCGAGGCGGCCGCGGTTGCTGGTGCGGGTCGCGGTGAAGGTGGCGGTGTACTTGCGCCACTCCCCCTCGGCCGCCACCCGGCGCGGCTTCGCGAGGGTGCCCGCCGCGTCGGCGAGCGTGACCGTGAGGGTCGTGCCGCTCCCGGCGCGGGCCCACACCGAGAAGTCGTACTTCTTGCCCTTCTCCACGTGGATTCCGGTGTTGTAACCGCTGTTGGCGACGGAGGAACCGGCTGCCAGGGAGAGGTAGTTGCGGTTGCGCTCGTTGAGGCGGCCGGCGTCGTTCCGGACCTCGGCGGTGCCGTCGGCCGTCCAGGAGGTGAGCGGTGTGTACGAGGCGTTGTCGGCGGTGGAGTACTCGAAGGACCGGTTCTGCACCAGCTCGGCGTACAGGCCGCCGTCGGCGGCCCGGTTGATGTCCTCGTAGAAGACGCCGTACATCGTGTCGTCGATCGCGGCGCCCTCGGCGGACGGGTCGACGGTGATCGTGTAGTCGGTGGCGGCGGTCCCCGCGTGCGCGGGGGACGGCAGCAGGGCGGACGCCGTCAGGAGGGCGGTCGCGCCGAGACCGACTCTCCAGCGGGTGCGTGACAGGGATGACATGGATACTCCGCGGCTCTCTGGTCGTTCGAAATATCGGACATTGGTCAGCACTTCGAACGGCAAGATAGGGAGGGGGCGGAGGCGCGTCAATGGGTCGCGCGGCAACCAGGGGGCCGGAGACGGAAAGCGGGTGGAAATGGGCGAGTTGTGGCCGGTGCCGGACGTGCTGGCGTATCTCGCGGGCCGGTGGCGCACCGAGCGGACGGTGCGGGACCTGGCGAGCGGCGCGGAGGGCCGCTTCGAGGGCGCGACGGCGTTCGACGCGCTCGCGGACGGCGGGCTGCTGAGCCGGGAGTCCGGGGCCTTCACCTGGCAGGGCGTGACCCGCCCCGCCGAGCGGACGCTGCGCTACGCGGCGGGGGTCGGGCCCGGCACCGCCGACGTGCGTTTCACGGACGGGCGGCCCTTCCACGGCCTGGACCTGACGTCGGGGCGGCACGTGGCCGACCATCCGTGCGCCGCCGACCTGTACCGCGGCGAGTTCACCGTCCGGGACGCCGACCACTGGCGGACCGTGTGGCGGGTGGGCGGCCCGGCGAAGGACCTGCTGCTCGTCACGGACTACGCCCGCGAGGCGGGTTAGGGGCTGTCGTTAGCCCCTAGGCAGCGGCTCCTTCCAGACGGAGGTTCCAGCGGCCCGCGCGGCCGGTGACGGTCGTGGTCGACAACGGACGCACGTCGAGGTTCCAGTACGTCGCGGGCGGCGCCTTCAGGGCGTAGACCAGAGCGGCCCGGATCACGGACGGCTCGGCCACGGCGACGATGCGGTCGCCGTCCTCGCCGGGGCGCGTGTCGAGCCAGCCGCCGACGCGGGTGATGAAGCCCAGCAGCGACTCCCCGCCGTGCGGCGCGGTCCGCGGGTCGGCGAGCCAGGCGTCGACGGCCCCGGGCTCCCGGGCCATGGCCTCGCCGAGGGTCAGTCCGCGCCAGCGGCCCATGTCGCAGTCCCTGAGCGCCAGTTGCACCAAGGGGCAGCAGCCGATCGCGTCACCGGTGGCGCGGCTGCGGGGCGTGGGCGAGCAGTAGCGCAGCTCGGCCGCCGCGAGCGGCAGCAGGTCGCCCGCCACGCGCAGTACCTCGTCCCAGCCGGCCTGGTCCAGCGGCCGGTCGTCGTCGAAGCGCTCCGCGAGCAGCGGTGAGCTGCGTGCGGCCGCGACGAACGTGACCCGAAGCGCCATGCGGTGATGGTGCTGCGCGGGGGTCCGCAGGTCAAGAGATGTTACTTGTGGGTTACCGAGGGTGCGCCCGGGTTCACGGGCCGAAGGTGTGCGCCATCCACTGGTCCGGCCGGTCCAGTGCCGTGAAGCCGAGCTTCTCGTAGACGCCGTGCGCGTCGTGCGTGGCCAGCAGGATCCGCCGCAGCCCGTACGGCCGCAGGTGCTCGCGCACCGCCGCGACCAGTGCCGTGCCGATGCCCTTGCCGCGCACCGAGGGGTCGACGTACACGTCGCACAGCCAGGCGAAGGTGGCCCGGTCGGTGATCACCCGCGCGTACGCCACCTGCTGTGCGGTCAGCTCCTCGTGGACGCCGAAGTTGAGCGAGCCCTCGATCGCGCGGTCCTGCTTCTCCCGGGAGCGTCCGAGCGCCCAGTACGCGTCGGTCGACAGCCAGCGGTGCACGCGTGCGGCGTCGATGCGGTGCGGGTCGGTGGAGATCTCGTAGCCCTCGGGGAGGCTCGGCGTGGGGATCATGCGGGGATGCTCGCAGGGTGGCGGGGCCGCGTCGAGCCCGCGGGGTTCACGGACGCCGCCCCCACACCTCCGCGCAGGCCGTGCGCAGGCGCCGTACCCCCTCCGCGATCTCCCCGGCGCCCGCCACCGCCGCGAAGCTCAGCCTCAGGTGGGGGGCCGGGGGCTCGGCGCTGAAGTACGGGCGGCCCGGGGTGACCGCGACGCCCGCGCGCAGGGCGGCCGCGGTGAGGGCCGCCTCGTCCGTCCCCTCGGGCAGCCGGGGCCACAGGTGGTAACCGCCGGAGGGGATGTGCGTCAGGGAGATCTCGGGGAGGTGCAGGCGCAGGGCGGACGTCATCGCGTCCCGGCGGGCCTTCAGTTCCGCGGAGACCGCGCGCAGATGGCGGGGCCAGGCGGGCGAGCCGACGAGTTCCAGCGCCGCCTCCTGGAGGGGGCGGGGCACGAAGAAGGTGTCGACGACCTGGATGGCCCGCAGCCGCTCCAGCACCGGTCCGCGCGCGGCCAGGGCGCTCACCCGGAAGCTCGGCGAGGTCGCCTTGGTGAGCGAGCAGACGTGCACGACGACGCCGTCCGGGTCGTCGGCGGCGAGCGGGGCGGGCAGCGGGCCCGCGTCCTCGTGCACCAGCCGCCGCACGAAGTCGTCCTCGACGACGAAGGCGCCGGCCGCGCGGGCGATGCGCAGCACCTCGCCGCGCCGCTCGGGGGCGAGCACGGCACCGGTCGGGTTCTGGAACAGGGGCTGGCAGACGAAGACGCGGGCGCCGGTCGCCCGGAAGGCGTCGGCGAGCAGCGCCGGGCGCACGCCGTCCGCGTCCACGGGGACCGGCACGGGGCGCAGGCCGGCCGCCCGGGCGATGGCCAGCATGCCGGGGTACGTCGGGGACTCGACGAGAACGGCGGTGCCGGGCGGGGCGAGGGCACGCAGGGCGGTGGTCAGCGCGGACTGGCCGCCCGAGGTGACCAGCACCTCCGCCGCCGTGATGGCCCCGCCGATGCCGCGCGCGAACCACTCCCGCAGCTCCGGCAGCCCCTCCATCGGCGGCCGGCCCCACGCACCGGGCCGCCGCCCGGCCCGGGACAGGGCCGCCGCCATCGCCCGCTCCGGCTGCAGCGAGGGGTGCAGGTAGCCGCCGTTGAACTCCACGACGCCGGGCGGCGGAGCGGCCAGCGAGACCAGGACCCCGGAGGCGTCCACCGAGCGCGGTACGAGGTCGGCGGCGCCGTCGGCGCTGAGCGCGACCTCCTGCCAGGAGGTGTCCCCGCCGGACGTCGCGCCGGGGCGCGGCCGGGCGCGGAAGGCCCCGGCGCCGGGCCGGGTGACCACCAGCCCCTCGGCTGCCAGCTGCGCCAGGGCGCGGGAGACGGTCACCGGGCTCACCCGGAACCGGTCTACGAGGGCTCGACTGGAGGGGAGCTTTCCGCCGGGAGAGTAGCGGTCGAGCTCACTTCTCAGCTGGTTCGCCAGGTCAGCGACACTGCTACGCTCTTGCATGAGAGCACAGAGTAGCGCTACCAGCCCTTCGGCGATAGCAGTGGACGGCGGCCCGGACACCGCGTCCGGCACCCGCTCCCTCGGCACCCTCCAGGCGGCCCTGGGCGTCGTCGCCTTCTCCCTCACCTTCCCCGCCACCGCCTGGGGGCTGGAGGGCTTCGGCCCCTGGTCCCTCATCGCCGTGCGCTCGATCCTCGCCGCGGTGATCGCCGGGGGCTGTCTGCTGGCACTGCGCGTGCCCTTTCCTGAGCGGCGGCACTGGTTCGGGCTGGCGGTGGTGGGGGCGGGCGTCGTCCTGGGCTTCCCGCTGCTGACCACGCTCGCCCTGCAGACCTCGACGACCGCGCACGCCGCCGTCGTGGTCGGGCTGCTGCCGCTGACCACCGCGCTGCTGTCCGCGCTGCGCATCGGCACCCGCCCCTCGCGCACCTTCTGGATCGCGGCGCTGGCGGGCGCGGCGGCGGTCATCGCCTTCACGGTGCAGCAGAGCGGCGGCGCCCTGACCACGGCCGACGCCTACCTCTTCGGGGCGCTGCTGGTGTGCGCGGCCGGTTACACCGAGGGCGGGCGGCTGGCCCGGGTGATGCCCGGCTGGCAGGTCATCGGCTGGGCGCTGGTGCTGTGCCTGCCCGTGACGGTGCCGATGGCGGCCGTGGCCCTCTCGTTCGAGCCGGTGCACCTGACGGGGCACGGGGTGGCCGGGCTGCTGTGGGTGGCGGTGGGCTCGCAGTTCCTCGGGCTGGTCGTCTGGTACCGGGGCATGGCGGCGATCGGGATTCCGAAGGCCAGCCAGTTGCAGCTGGCCCAGCCGCTGCTCACACTGGTGTGGTCGGTACTTCTCCTGGGCGAGCAGCTGACGGTGGCCGCTCCGCTGACGGCCGCGGCGGTACTGGTGTGCATCGCGGTCACCCAGCGGGCCCGGGGCTGAGCGGCAGACACGTGAGGAGGCCTCACAGATGCACGCAACAAAGGGCGACCAGCTGATCCAGCACGGCCGGGTCGTCGGTGAGCACGACAAGGTCGGGGAGATCGTCGAAGTGATGGGCGAGAAGGGCGAACCCCCGTACCGGGTCCGGTTCGAGAACGGGCACGAGGCGGTGTGCTCGCCCGGCCCCGACTCGGAGATCCGGCACAGGGAGATCCGGCTGTAGCCGTACTTCTCAGGGGCGCGGGGCGCGGGCCGGTCGCGCGTAGTGGTCGGCGCTCACCCGTGCCATCGCGCCGATCCGGTCGTCGGCCACGTCCTTGGCCGAGAAGTAGACGTGCCCGTGCACCTCGGGGTGGAGCCGGGCGAGTGTGAGGTGGCGGGAGAGTTCCGCCGGGTCCTGCCAGGCCGCGCCCTGCGCCGGGTCACCGGCCTTGTACAGCGCCTCGCCGACGTACAGCTCGGTCCGGCTCCCCTTGGCCACCTCCGCCCACCACGGCACGAGCTTGGCGTAGTCGGCGGCTTCCAGGCCGATGTTCCAGTACAGCTGCGGCACGATGTAGTCGATCCAGCCCTCGCGCACCCACTTGCGGGTGTCCGCGTGCAGGTCGTCGTAGGTCTGCACCCCGGCCTTCGTGTCCGAGCCCGCGGCGTCGGTGGCGGCGTTGCGCCACACACCGAAGGGGCTGACGCCGAAGCGGGCGGCGGGGCGGATCTTCTTGACCCGGTCCGCGGTCTCGCGCACCAGCAGGTCGATGTTGTTCCGCCGCCAGGCGGCCTTGGCCTCGAAGCCGCCGCCGTACGTGCTGAACGTCCCACCGTCGTCGAAGGTCTGGCCCGCCACCGGATAGGGGTAGAAGTAGTCGTCGAAGTGGACGCCGTCCACGGCGTACTTCTCGACGGCGTCCATCATCGCGTCCTGGACGAAGGCCCGGACCTCGGGCAGCCCCGGGTTGTAGTAGAGCTTCCCGCCGTACGGCACCACCCACTCGGGGTGCTTGCGCGCGGGGTGGGACGGCACCAGGCGGCTGGGGACGTCGTGGGTGGCGACGCGGTACGGGTTGAACCAGGCGTGCAGCTCCAGGCCGCGGGCGTGCGCCTCCGTGACGGCCGTGCCCAGCGGGTCCCAGCCCGGGTCCCGGCCCTGGCTGCCGGACAGGTACTCCGACCAGGGCTCGTACGCCGAGGGCCACAGCGCGTCGGCCGTGGGCCGCACCTGGAGGATCACCGTGTTGAGGCCGTGCCGGACCGCCGTGTCGAGGTACTCGACCAGCTCCGCGCGCTGCTCGGCCGCGCGCAGCCCCGCGCGGCTGGGCCAGTCGCGGCCGGCCACGGTGGCCAGCCACATGCCTCGCATCCCGACGGTGGCTCCGCCGCCCCCGCGGGGTCCCTCGGCGGGGCCGGATGCGGCCGGCGGAGCCGAGGGGACCGGCGCCGCCGACGCCCGGGGCGCCATCGTGAACGCCGACAACGCCGCCACCGCGAAGGCACGACGCGAGACACCGCCCATGGGAAGACCTCCTGCACGCTGCGGATCCGCGCGGTTACGGATCGTGTACGGGCACTCAGCATGCCCGACCCGGGAGACGGATCCGTGACCATTCGGGGGTAACGTGCTCGATCGGAGCAGGCACCGGGGACCCCGGCGTGCGTGCTGCCACAGCCGTGAAGTCAGCGAAAGGGACGATGTGACCGGCATCTCGGGAGATATCGCACGCGTCGGCGTGGTGGGCTGCGGTCAGATGGGAGCGGGCATCGCCGAGGTGTGTGCCCGCTCCGGTCTGGACGTGATGGTCGCCGAGACCACCGGCGAGGCGCTGGAGATCGGCCGGACCCGGCTGTACAACTCGCTCACCAAGGCCGCCGAGCGCGGGAAGATCAGCGAGGAGGAGCGGGACGCGACGCAGGCGCGCCTCAGCTTCACCACCGACCTCGGCGAGTTCGCCGACCGTGATCTGGTGATCGAGGCCGTCGTCGAGAACGAGCAGGTCAAGACCGAGATCTTCCAGGTGCTGGACCAGGTCGTGACCCGGCCGGACGCCATCCTGGCCTCCAACACCTCCTCGATCCCGCTGGTGAAGCTGGCCGTCGCCACCTCGCGGCCCGACCACGTCATCGGCATCCACTTCTTCAACCCGGCCCCCGTGCAGCAGCTGGTCGAGCTGATCCCGGCGCTCACCACCTCCGAGGGCACGCTCAGCCGGGCGCAGCTGTTCACCGAGAAGGTGCTCGGCAAGCACTCCATCCGCGCCCAGGACCGCTCCGGATTCGTGGTCAACGCGCTGCTGATCCCCTACCTCCTCTCGGCGATCCGGATGTTCGAGTCGGGCATCGCCAGCCGCGAGGACATCGACAACGGCATGGAGATGGGCTGCGCCCACCCGATGGGCCCGCTGAAGCTGTCCGACCTCATCGGCCTGGACACGGTCGCCTCGGTCGCGTACTCGATGTACGAGGAGTACAAGGAGCCGCTGTACGCCGCTCCCCCGCTGCTCCAGCGCATGGTCGACGCGGGCCGGCTGGGCCGCAAGAGCGGCTCGGGCTTCTACACCTACGGCTGACGGCTCTGGGACCTGAGGTGGTGCAGCAGGAGTAACGCGGCCGCCATGTTGGCGGCCGGGACCTCCCCGCGGGCGACCAGGTCGGGAACGACCTTGAGGGGGACCCATTCCCGGCGGTCCGACTCGAAGTCGTCCACGGGGTGTCCGACGTACGTGCCCTCCTCGGCCCAGTAGACGTGGTGCCGGGCGTCGGTGAGCCCGTTGGACGGCTCCACGCTCATCAGGTGGTGCAACGGTCCCGGCCGCCAGCCGGTCTCCTCCTCCAGTTCCCTGGCCGCCGCCACCGCGACGTCCTCGCCGTCCTCGACGACGCCGGCCGCGAGTTCCCAGCCCCAGCTGTCGGTGATGAAGCGGTGCCGCCACAGCAGGAGGACCTCGTCGGCCTCGTTCACGACCGTGGCCACGGCCACGGGGCGCATGCGTATGAGGAAGTGGTCGAGGTGCCGGCCGTCCGGCAGCCCTACATCGGCCAGATTGACGCTGAACCAGCGGTTTGAGTACACAGTTTGTTCGTTCTGCTTCGTCCACTGCACGGTTCTGCCACCTTTCCTGAGGTAGGTGGCAATATCGCAGCCGGAGCGGCCCCGCAGCAGGCGCACGGTGACCGCTCAGGGCGCAGCGGTGGCGCAGGGAGACCCGGGCCGGGACCTCAGAGCGGTACGCGCAGCGCCCCGTCGATGAGTGCGGCGGCCTCGGCCGTGCCGGCGCAGCCGCTGCGCACCAGGTGCTCGCGCACCGCGCGGAGTCTGTCGCGCAGGCGCTGGGACTCCATCCCCCGGGCCCGTTCGGTCATCTCCACCGCGGTGGCCACCGCCTTGTCGGCGTTGCCCTGACGCAGTTCGATGGTGCTGAGCATGGCGAGCCGGTGCACCCGGCCGCGGTCGTGCGCCGGGTTGTCGACGGCCGCTGTGGCGTGCTCGGCCGCCGCCGTCAGCTCGCCGAGGCTCAGCAGCGCCTCCGCCACTTGGACGTTGACCAGCCCGGGCTGGACATAGCCGGTCTCGTCGGGTTCGTAGCCCCGCCGGATGCGTTCGGCGGCCTGCTCGGCCCGCCGGATGCAGGTCAGCGCGCTCGTGCCGTCGCCGAGGTGGGCGTACGCCTTCGCCTGCATCGCGTACAGGTCGGAGGCGAGCGCCGGTGTGGTGTGCGGGCCGGCGGTGCGCAGGGCGGCCTCGGCGAAGGCGACGGCCTGCCGGTACTCCCGCATGAACAGCGCCTGGTTGACCAGCAGGGCAATCACGTAGGCGCCGAGGCCCCGGTCGCCGCTGGCCTTCGCCAGCCGCAGGGCCTGGTGGAAGTAGCGCTGCGCGAGGCCGTGCGCGTCGGAGTCGTACGCGCAGATGCCGGCGACCGCGACCAGGCCTCCGGTGGCGCGGTGGAGCTGGCGGCCGGTGGCGTCGGTGTAGCTGCCGCGCAGCAGCGGAGCGGCCTCGGAGTTGAGGAACCCGACGACGCGGGCGCGGGTCGCCATCCCGCCGGCCTTGCGGTACATCTGCTCGTAGTGGGCGCGGGCGCAGCGCAGCATCTCCAGGTCGGCCGGGGTGACCCGGTGCCGGCCGCCGCGTGAGACGTCGACGTCCTCGGGCGGGTTCTCCCACTCCCACACCGGCATCACGGCGGGCGTGCCGGTGAGCGCGGGGGCGCCGAGGATGTGCGGGCGCCGCTGCTGGTCGGAGCGCCACAGGGCGGTGGCCCGTTCCACGAACCCGGACAGTGAACCGGTGTGCGGGGCGGCCGGTTCGCCGGGGACGCCGAGGCCGATGTCGTCGAGGGTGACGGGCCGGTGCAGCCGGGCCGCGAGGACCTCGCAGATCAGGTCGGGCACCTGGCCGCGCGGGCGCTGCCCCTTCAACCACCGTGCGACGGCGGTGTGTTCGTATCTCAGTGCGAGCCCACGGGCCCGGCCCGCCTGGTTGACGTGCGCGGCCAGTCCCGCGTGCGAGATCCCGGCCTCGTCGAGGATCGCGTCGAGCAGGGTGTTGGGCTGCATGGGTGCCCCCCGGTGACTCGGTGCCGACAGCGTAGTGCGTCGGTCTTCACACGGGGTGTGAACGGAGTACGCGCATCCGCAGCGTGTGCGCGCTGTCGCGGAGAGTTCCGGGCCGGTTGACTGAAGGGCCTCGAAAGAGGCCGGCCGGGCCGCCGGCTCCCCCTCGTACAGTGCGGCGGCCCGAGTGCACGCCGTCCGCCCAGCTGCCTGCCCGACACTCCGTGGCGGGGCGGACGGCTCCGCCGGCTTCGCGGAGCGAGTGAGCGCCGTTCAGGGTGGGGGTGCGTTGTCGGCTGCGGGTGCGTGGTGGTTGCTCGCGCAGTTCCCCGCGCCCCTAAAAGAAGGCACGTCGCGCTGACGCCCCTTTTAGGGGCGCGGGGAACTGCGCGACCAGCCACCGACTACCCGCAGCCGCCGACCGGCAGAAACCCCACGCACCTTGGGCGAACCGAACCCCTAACTGCGCAGCACCGCTCCGACGCGCTCGCCCGCGAGGGCGACCGCCGCGTCCCGCGCGGCCGATGCCTCGTCGACCGTCAGCGTCCGGTCCCCCGCGCGGAAGCGCAGCGCGTACGCGAGGGACTTGCGCCCCTCACCCAGCTGCTCCGCGTTGGCGTAGACGTCGAACAGCCGGATGGACTCCAGCAGTTCACCCGCGCCCTCGCGCAGCGCCGCCTCGACCTCCGACGCCGGGACGAACTCCTCGACGACCAGGGCGACGTCCTGCGTCGCGACCGGGAACGTGGAGATGCCCGGCGCCTGCGGGGTGTCGTCGCCGACGCCCGCCACCGCGTCGAGGTCCAGCTCCATCGCACTGGTGCGCGCGGGCAGGCCCAGCGTCTTCACGACGCGCGGGTGCAGCTCACCGGCGTGCCCGACGACGCGCTCCTCGCCGTCCACGGTGACGAACAGCTCGGCGCAGCGGCCCGGGTGCCACGGCCCGTACTGGCCCTTGCGGACGCCCAGTTCGGCGCCGGCCTCGCGGGCGACGGTCCGGGCGGACTCGACCGCGTCGGCCCAGTCGGCCGGACGGCCCTTGCCCCACCAGCCGGCCTGCTCGCGGGCGCCGGCCAGGACGACGGCGACGTGCCGCGGCTGGTCGGGCAGCGCGGCGTCCAGCGCGGCGAGGTCGTCCTCGCCGGGGCGCCGGTCGACGGGCAGGTTGGCGGCGACGCGCTGCTCGTCGCGCGGGTGGAAGACCAGGCCGGTCTCGAAGAGGGCCAGGTCGTGCGAGCCGCGGCCGTCGTTGCGGCGCAGGGCGCCGAGCAGGCCCGGCAGCAGCGAGGTCCGCAGCGCGGGCTCCTCGTCGCTGAGCGGGTTGACCAGCTTGACGACGCGGCGGGCCGGGTCGTCGGCGTCCAGTCCGAGCTGGTCGAAGACCTGCTCGCTGACGAACGGGTAGTTCAGCGCCTCGACGTAACCGGCACCGGCCAGGGCACGCCCGACGCGGCGGTGCAGCCGCTGGCGGGCGGTCAGGCCGCGGCCCGCCGGGGGGCGGGGCAGCGTGGAGGGCAGGTTCTCGTAGCCCTCCAGGCGGATGACCTCTTCGGCCAGGTCGTTGATGTCGTCGAGGTCGGGCCGCCAGGACGGGACGGTGACGATCAGCTCGTCCTGCCCGTACACGTCGCAGCCGACCTCCTGGAGGCGGCGTACGACGGTCTCGCGGCCGTAGGTCACGCCCGCGACCTTGTCCGGGTGGCCGGCCGCCACGGTGATGGTGTGCGGCACGGGCGGGGCGCTGATCTCGGTGACGCCGGCCTCGGCGGTGCCGCCCGCGAGCAGCACCAGCAGGTCGACGGTGCGCTGCGCGGCGGCGGCCGCGGCCTGCGGGTCGACGCCGCGCTCGAAGCGGCGGGACGCCTCGGAGGACAGCTTGTGCCGGCGGGCGGTGCGCGCGATGGCCACCTGGTCGAAGTGAGCGGCCTCGATGACCACGTCACTCGTCGCGTTCTCGGTGTCGCCGTGGTCGGCGATCTCGGTGTTGGCGCCGCCCATGACACCGGCGAGGCCGATCGGGCCGCGGTCGTCGGTGATGACCAGGTCCTCGGCGTGCAGCTTCCGCTCGGTGCCGTCGAGGGTGACGATCGTCTCGCCCTCCTCGGCGCGGCGGACGCCGATCGTGCCCTGGACCAGGGAGCGGTCGTAGGCGTGCAGGGGCTGGCCCAGCTCCATCATCACGTAGTTCGTGACGTCGACGGCGAGCGAGATCGGGCGCATGCCGACCTTCTGGAGCCGGCGCTGGAGCCAGATCGGGGAGCGCGCCTCGGCGCTGAGGCCGGTCACCGTGCGGGCGGTGAAGCGGTCGCAGCCGCTCGGGTCGGCGATCTTCACCGGGTAGCCGTAGGCGTTCGGCGCGGGCACGTCCAGCAGGGCCGGGTCGCGCAGCGGCAGGCCGTAGGCGATGGCGGCCTCGCGGGCGACGCCGCGGATGGACAGGCAGTCGCCGCGGTTGGCGGTGACGGCGATGTCCAGCACCTCGTCGACCAGTTCCAGCAGCTCGATGGCGTCCTTGCCGACCTCGGTCTCGGGCGGCAGCACGATGATGCCGTGCGAGCCGTCGTCGCCCATGCCCAGCTCGTCGCCGGAGCAGATCATGCCGTGGGACGTCTTGCCGTAGGTCTTGCGGGCGCTGATCGAGAAGCCGCCCGGCAGGGTGGCGCCGGGGAGGACCACGACGACCTTGTCGCCGACGGCGAAGTTCCGGGCGCCGCAGACGATCTCCTGGGGCTCGCCGGTGCCGTTGGCCTGGCCGACGTCGACCGTGCAGAAGCGGATCGGCTTCTTGAAGCCCTCCAGCTCCTCGATGGTCAGCACCTGGCCGACGACGAGGGGGCCCTTGAGGTCGGCGCCGAGGTGCTCGACGGTCTCGACCTCCAGCCCGGCCGAAATGAGCTTGGCCTGTACGTCACGGCCGGTCTCCGTCGCCGGCAGGTCGACGTACTCCCGCAGCCAAGAAAGCGGGACCCGCATCAGATCTCCATCCCGAACGGCCGGGTGAACCGGACGTCACCCTCGACCATGTCTCGCATGTCCTCGACGTTGTGGCGGAACATCAGCATCCGCTCGATGCCGAACCCGAAGGCGAAGCCGCTGTACTTCTCGGGGTCGACGCCGCAGGCGGTGAGCACCCGCGGGTTGACCATGCCGCAGCCGCCCAGCTCGATCCAGCCCTCGCTGGAGCAGGTGCGGCAGGGCCGGTCGGGGTTGCCGACGGACGCGCCCTTGCAGACGTAGCAGAGCATGTCCATCTCGGCGGACGGCTCGGTGAAGGGGAAGAAGTTCGGCCGCAGCCGGGTCTTCATCTCCGCGCCGAACAGCGACTGGACCATGTGGTCCAGGGTGCCCTTGAGGTCCGCCATGGTCAGGCCCTCGTCGATCGCGAGCAGCTCGACCTGGTGGAAGACGGGGGTGTGCGTGGCGTCCAGCTCGTCGGTGCGGTACACCCGGCCGGGGCAGATCACGTAGACCGGCAGCTCGCGGGAGAGCGCGGAGCGGATCTGCACGGGCGAGGTGTGGGTGCGCAGCACGACGCCGGACTCGGAGCCGCCCTCCGGGCCCTGGACGAAGAACGTGTCGGCCTCGCCGCGGGCCGGGTGGTCCGGGCCGATGTTGAGGGCGTCGAAGTTGAACCACTCGGCCTCGGCCTCGGGGCCCTCGGCGACCTCGTAGCCCATGGCCACGAAGACGTCCTCGATGCGCTCGGAGAGCGTGGTGAGCGGGTGGCGGGCGCCGGCCGGTACGCGGTCGTGGGGCAGCGTGACGTCCACGGCCTCCTCGACCAGGACGCGCGCGTCGCGCTCGGCCTCCAGCTCGGCCTGGCGGGCGGCGAGGCCCTTGTTCACGGCGCCGCGGGCCTGGCCGACGCGCTTGCCGGCCTCGGCCTTGGCGTGCGGGGGCAGGGCGCCGATCTCGCGGTTGGCCAGCGACAGCGGGGAGGTGCCGCCGGTGTGGGCGACCTTGGCCTCCTGGAGCGCGTCGAGGGAGTCCGCGGCGGCGAAGGCGGCGAGCGCCTCGTCCCGCATGCGCTCGATCTCTTCCGGTTTCAACGCCTCGACCTCGACAGGGTCGTACGACTTATTCGGTGCCGACATCTCTTCCCGTGCTTCCGATTGTCCCCCAGCTATCGCTGGGAGGTGCCCCCATGCTGATGGTCCCCGTCACCGGCTCGTGGACGAAGCGTCTCCGTCTGCGGGACACAAAGGTGCCAATGGCCGAGTCTAACGGGGTGGAGGGAGGCGAATGCGCCCGCGGTGCTCAGGCCAGGTAGGCCGGTGCCGCCACGGGCAACGTAAATCGGAACTCCGCGCCGCCGCCGGCGGCTCGTCCGACCGTGATGGTGCCGCCGTGGGCCTCGACGATGCCCTTGACGATGTACAGCCCGAGGCCGGTGCCGCCGCGCTTGCTGCCCCGCCAGAAGCGGGTGAAGACGCGGTTCATGGACTCCTCCGGGATGCCCGCCCCTTCGTCGCTCACCGTGACCGACGTGCCGGTGTCCTCCCCTTCGCGGGGTGACGCCGTGGGCGTGACGTCAATGGTGACGGTTCCGTCGCCGTGCCGCACGGCATTTTCCAGCAGGTTGCTGAGCACCTGGTCGATCTTGTCCGGGTCGGCCCACAGGTCGGGCAGCGGCTGCGCGAGGCGGAGCAGGAAACGGTCGGCCTCCTGGCCGCCGGCGACGTACGCCTGGATGTGGCGGCCGACGGCGGCGCCGATGTCGACGGGCTGGCGGCGCACCTCCAGCCGGCCCGAGTCGATCCGGGAGATGTCGAGCAGCTCGGCGATGAGCCGGGTGACGCGGTCGGCGTCGGCGTCGACGGTCTCCAGCATCAGCCGCTTCTGGTCATCGGTGAACCGCTCCCACTTGGCGAGCAGGGTGGCCGTGAAGCCCTTGACGGAGGTGAGCGGGGAGCGCAGCTCGTGGGCGACGGTGGCGATCAGCTCGGCGTGGCTGCGTTCGGTGCGGCGCCGGGCCTCGGTGTCGCGGAGGGTGACGACGACGCGGTGGACGGGGCCGAGGCGCTGGGCACGGACGTAGCGTGCGGAGACGAGGACTTCGCGGCCGCCGGGCAGCAGGAGGTTGCGTTCGGGCTGGCGTACGCGGATGGCGAGGCCGCCGTAGGGGTCGGTCAGCTGCCACCAGCGCCCGCCCTCCAGGTCCTCCAAGGGCAGCGCCGTCTCCAGCCGCTGTCCGAGGGCCTGGGCGGCGGGGGTTGCGGTGATGCGCGCGGCGGCGGAGTTGAAGCAGATGACGCGGCCGTGCTCGTCCGCGACGACGAGTCCGTCGGGCAGCTGGTCCGGGTCGATGCCGAGGCCGGCGGGATCACCGGGGGCGCGGGGCGCGGGCGGACGCGGCGCCTCCCGTGCTCCCGGTGCGCTGCTCGTGCCGACGCTCATCCCCGTACCCCACCTCTCAGCCGTGCGGGGGCCCTGAGCTGGTCACCCTACTAGGCCTCGGTGACGGAGCGGCACCCTCCGGCGGCGCGCTGTGCACGCGCCGACGCGTAGAGACATACGGCGGCGGCGGTGGCGAGGTTCAGACTCTCGGCCTTGCCGTGGATCGGGACGCGCAGGACGGCGTCGGTGAGGGCGCGGGTCTCCTCCGGCAGGCCCCAGGCCTCGTTGCCGAAGACCCAGGCGGTGGGGCCGCCCATGGTGCCCGCGTCCAGCTCCGCGTCGATGTCCTCCTCGCCCGCCCCGTCGGCGGCGAGGACACGCACCCCGGCGTCCCTGAGCCCGGCCACGGCCTGCTCGACGGGGACGCCGACGGCGACGGGCAGGTGGAACAGGGAGCCGACGGAGGCGCGTACGGCCTTCGGGTTGTACAGGTCGACGGATGCGTCGGTGAGCACGACGGCCTCGGCGCCGGCGGCGTCGGCGCAGCGCAGCACGGTCCCGGCGTTGCCGGGATCGCGGACGTGGGCGAGGACGGCGACCAGCTTGGGCCGGGCGGCGAGGATCTCCTCGAACGGCGTGTCCAGGAACCGGCAGACCCCGACCAGCCCCTGCGGGGTGACGGTGGTGGAGATGTCCTCGATCACCTCGTCGGCGGCGAGGTGGACCCGGGCCCCGGCGTCCCGTGCGGCCCCCACGATGTCGGCGTACCGCTCGGCCGCCTCGACGGTGGCGAACAGCTCGACCAGCGTCTCCCCGTACCCGGCGGCCTCCCGCACGGCCTGCGGCCCCTCGGCCAGGAACAGCCGCTCCTTCCCCCGAAAGTTCCGCTTGGCCAACCGCCGCGCGGCGAGCACACGGGGGGAACGGGGGGAGATCAGCTCGGGGCTGACGGGAGGCACTTTGCTCACCTTCACAATTGAATAGACGCTGACTGCAACGCGCCCCCATAGGGGCGCGGGGAACTGCGCGACCAGCCCCAACGGACCCGCGGCAGACAACGAACCGAACAACGGCAATCGAAGGGACCCGCAGGCTTCAAGCCTGCGGGTCCCTTCAACTACGGCTCAAGCCAGCGCAGCGTCACGCCGCCTTCGGCGCGTTCACGTCGCTCGGCAGCGCCTTCTGCGCGACCTCGACCAGCGCGGCGAACGCGTTGGCGTCGTTGACGGCCAGCTCCGCCAGGATCTTGCGGTCCACCTCGATGTTGGCGGCCTTCAGACCCTGGATGAAGCGGTTGTAGGTGATGCCGTTGGCGCGGGCAGCGGCGTTGATGCGCTGGATCCACAGCTGGCGGAAGTCACCCTTGCGCTTCTTGCGGTCGTTGTAGTTGTAGACCAGCGAGTGGGTGACCTGCTCCTTGGCCTTGCGGTACAGGCGCGAACGCTGACCGCGGTAGCCGGAGGCCTGCTCGAGGATCGCCCGGCGCTTCTTGTGGGCGTTGACTGCCCGCTTGACGCGTGCCACTTTTTAACTCCTTGTAGCGGGGCCGCGGTGGTCCTCACGCGGCCCGGTATCGAATGGGTCCCGGTCCTGCCGTACGGCGCTCAGTGGCGCCCGTACGTCACTTGCCGAGAAGCTTCTTGATCTTCGCGGCGTCGCCCGGGGCCATCTCGGCGTTGCCGGTGAGGCGACGCGTCACGCGGGACGACTTGTGCTCGAGCAGGTGGCGCTTGCCGGCGCGCTCACGGAGCACCTTGCCGGAGCCGGTGATCTTGAAGCGCTTGCTGGCACCGCTGTGCGACTTGTTCTTCGGCATAGCGCCGTTCTCTCCTCGTCGGTGGCGCTCCGATGCCCGGTCGTGAAACCGGGCACGGTGGAGCGTCGCTCTTGTATCGGTTACGTCCTGGGGACCGGAGTCCCCCGGGGTCACGCCTCGGCGGGAGCCTCGGCCGGGGCCTCGGCGTCCACGACGTCGGCGTCGGCGTCCGCGGCGTTCTGCGACTTGCCGGGGTTGGCCTTCGCCTCCGCCTTGCGGGCTTCCTGCGCCTGGCGAGCCTCGGCCATCGCCTCGGTCTTCTTCTTGTGCGGACCGAGGACCATGATCATGTTGCGGCCGTCCTGCTTCGGGTTCGACTCCACGAACCCGAGGTCGGCCACGTCCTCCGCGAGACGCTGCAGCAGTCGGTAGCCGAGCTCCGGCCGGGACTGCTCGCGACCACGGAACATGATCGTGATCTTGACCTTGTCGCCCTGCTTGAGGAACCGGACGACGTGACCCTTCTTGGTGTCATAGTCGTGCGGGTCGATCTTCGGCCGGAGCTTCATCTCCTTGATGACCGTGTGCGCCTGGTTCTTGCGCGCCTCACGGGCCTTCATGGCCGACTCGTACTTGAACTTCCCGTAGTCCATGAGCTTGCACACGGGCGGACGGGCGTTCGCCGCGACCTCGACGAGATCGAGGTCGTACTCCTGCGCAAGCTCCAGGGCCTTGGCAAGCGGGACAATCCCGACCTGCTCGCCGCTGGGACCGACAAGTCGCACCTCGGGAACGCGAATCCGGTCGTTGATGCGGGGCTCGGCGCTGATGGATCCTCCTCGGTAGCACCACGCGACGGTCTGGCGGACAGCCGCGTAACGTCTGTGTTCGATAGACCTAACCGCGCCGGCGCAACAAAAATGCCCCGGACGATCACAGGCGGGGCTCCTCAGTACTACCGGAGCACCGCCGCGATGTGATCGCGGGGCGCGATTTCGGGCTGGTCGCCGCCGCTGGGACGGGACCGCCTGACCGGTGACCCGCCGTCCTGAGGACGGCCAGGTGGGAGTTCGGAGCCTCCACTTGTGGGCCGGGCTCGCTGCCGTGGGGCGCGCGTGTCCGACCGGTCGTTACACAAGGTTAGCAGCTCGGCGGGGGAACGGCTAACCGAGACCGAGTGGGGCGACGGTGCGTCCTGCGCCTATCGTGAGCGGCATGAGTGAGACCCCTGCCGACTCCTCGGCGAATCCCGACTTCGACGCCATGACCCGCGACATCGCCGAGGTGCCGGCGGTCGAGGTGATCGTGACGGTCGCCGTCAACCTGATGAGCGCCGCCGCCGTGAAGCTCGGACTGACCGAGGAGGGCGAGGCGCACAAGGACCTGGACGAGGCCCGCAAGCTGGTGCACGCGCTGGCCGGTCTGCTGGACGCGACGGCGACCGAGATCAGCTCGTTCCACGCGGCGCCGCTGCGCGACGGTCTGAAGTCGCTCCAGCTGGCCTTCCGCGAGGCGTCGCTCGTCCCGGACGAGCCGGGCCAGGGTCCGGGCGAGAAGTACACCGGCCCTGTCTACGGCTGAGGCCCCTCAGCTCGCTTCGAGCTGTCCGCGCACGTACAAGGGCTCGCCCGGCGGCGTCGCCCCGGCCGGCAGCAGTGCCAGGTCGAGGCCGCGCACCAGGCGGGCCCTCAGTGTCTCGTCGGCGGCCAGCCGCTCGGCGACGGCGCGGGCGGCCCGCGCCGGTTCGGCCCCGGGGTCCAGGAACAACGCGAGGGTGCCGTCGGCCTGGCCCGGCCCGAGGTGTGCCCGCAGTACGGCGGGCTCGGCGGCCAGGGCGGCGCGTACGGCGCCGGCGACGGCCGGGTCGGCGAGCGGGTCGGTCGTCGTACGTCCCTCGGCCAGTGCGAGCAGCACCCGTCCGGTCAGCTCGAACGGCACCGGTCCGGCCAGGTCCAGGACGACGGTGTCCGCCTTCTCGTGCGCGGCGGCCTGGAGCGCCTGGTGCACGGGTACGGCGACGGGGCGGGCGTTCGGGTCCCAGCGGGCGAGCGACTCGGTGGACGTGAAGGCGGGCAGCGCGGTCCGGCCGCCGGCCTTCAGCGTCGGTACGGCCATGTCGCTGGTCTTCTCGCGGCGCAGCCCGTTCTCGGCCTCCTCCGCTTCCCCCAGGACGGCCACCACGGGCACGAGCAGCCGGGCGCCCTTCAGCGCCTCCAGCACGGGCGCCAGGGCGGTGCGGTCCTCGGCCCAGGCGGCGAGCGCCGCGCTCAGCCGAGGGTCGGCGGAGCCGTCGTCGTCGGAGAAGGCGGAGTCGGGGATGTTCTTGTTCGCCACGGTCCCCGAGCCTATCGGGGGTCGCGGAATGCTTCTCACGGGCCTGCCGGAATTCTCTGGCCGGCCTGTGAGGTCCCGTGGGAGAGGCATCGGTGGGGACGGTCGAGCCGGTCGTGGACCGGGAGGCGCTGCCAGGCCACCGCCATGGCGTCGGTGACCGTGCCGGACGGTGCCGAGGTGTCGGTCGCGGTGCTCTACGCGGAGTCCGGTGCGGGCGGCGGGGGTCAGAAGTCGTCGTAGCGTTCGCGGCGGCCGCGCCACAGGACGACGGCCGCGACGATCATGACGCCGCCCGCGCTGCCCGCCAGCGGGGCCGCCCAGGCCGAGGTGCCGTCGTCGGAGGCGGGGGCGTCCGGGCCCGGGCCGAAGTACTTCTCGCCGTACGCCGCCGACCTCAGGCCCTGCGGCTTCAGCCGTCCGGCCGCCTCGATGGCGGCGGCGGGGTCGACGAAGCCGTACCCGCGGGAGTCGTCGCGGCCCCCGGCCGGGGCGTTGCGGGCCGTGTCCTCCAGGAGGCTCTTGACCTGGGCCGGGGTGAGGTCCGGGTGGGCCGACTTCACCAGGGCGGCGGCGCCGGAGACGAAGGCGGAGGCGGCGCTGGTGCCCCAGCCCTCGTAGTAGCGGTGGTCGGGGTCCGCGATGATCACGTCGACGCCGGGGGCGCTGACCGTGGCGTACCAGCGGCGGGTGGAGAAGGAGGCGCGGGTGCCGTAGCGGTCGACGGCGGTCGCGGCGATGACGCCCGGGTAGGCCGCCGGGTAGGAGATGTGGTCGCCCTTCTCGCCGCCGTTGCCGGCGGAGGCCACGACGACCACGCCCTTCTTCAGGGCGTACTGGATGGCCTCGTCCTCGGCGGGCTCGGGGTGGGCGGAGGCGGAGTCGTCGCCGAGGGAGAGGTTGATGATGTCGGCGCCGTGGTCGGCGGCCCAGCGGATGCCTTCGGCGAGGGCGTTGCCGCGGGTCTTGCGGGCCTTGGCGCGGGAGGGGTCGCCGTCCTCCAGGATGACGCGCAGGGGCAGGATCTTCGCCTCCGGGGCGACGCCCATGACGCCCTCGGAGTTGCCGGGGCCGTGGCCGTGACCGGCGATGATCCCGGCCATGGCGGTGCCGTGCCGGGCCCAGGCGCGGTCGCCCTCGCTCGCGCCGAAGCCGACCAGGTCCTTGCCGGTGAGGACGTTGCCGGCCAGGTCCGGGTGGTCGGCCTCGACGCCGGTGTCCAGGACGGCGACGGTGACGCCGGCGCCCTTGGTGGTCTGCCACGCCTTCGCGGTGTGCATGGCGTCCAGGGACCACTGTTGGGCGCGGATGCCGTCGGCGTGCGCGGCCGGCGCCGGGACCAGGACGAGGGCGGCGGCGAGGAGGAGGCTCAGGGCTCCCGTCGCACGGGTTCCGTTGGTGTTCACGAGGGGTGCTCCGTGGGCGTGCCGACGTTCTTGCGCAGGGCGCGTTCGACGCGGTCGGCGAGGCCCTGCGCCTCGTGGCCGAGGCCGGCCTGGGCGGGGGCCGAGGTGGCGCCGGATTCCATGGCCTCCTCGGCGGGCTCGGGCTCGTCCACGGTGCGGGCGTCGGCCCAGCCGGAGACGGCGTAGACGACGACGGGGGCGTCGGTGAGGACGGAGACGGTCCACGAGGCCCGTTGCGGCGCGCCGAATCCGGCGGCGACGGTGCCCTCGGCGGCGTACGGCAGTGGCATGAGGTCGGTGCGGCTCCCCAGGCCCTCCTTCTCGAACCGGCCGGCCAGCGCGGTCATGGCGGCGGCGTCGGCCTTGGCGAAGAGCAGGCCGACGGTCGTGACGTGGCTCTGGGTGGCGTCGGTGTAGGTGGCGCGCAGCAGGCGCGTGCAGCCGACCGGGTCGAGCACCTTGGCCAGCAGCGGGTCGAAGGCGCCGGCGCAGTCGCCGTCCGGGGCGACGGCCACCCGGGTCCAGGTGCGGTCGGCGCCACCGGGGCCGGCGCCCCGTCCCTGGACGGTGGGCGGGAGGAGCTGGTCGACCGGCACGCTGTGCCACAGGTCCCCGGCCGCGGTGAACGCGTCGCGCGCGCCGCCGTCCCCGGAGTCCCCGGCGAGCCAGCTGCCGGTGACGGCACCGGTGACCAGTCCCAGCCCGAGTACGAGGCAGACGGCCGCGGCGACGGCCTGGGGCCTGCCGCGCCCGCCGAGCGAGCGCGGCCGGGCAAGTCCGTCGTACCCCTCGGGCTCCCCGAACGACACCCAGGGCCGCCCGTCACCCGGGGCCGCCGGGGCGCTCCAGGACAGCGCGGGGTCGGGGTCGGTGGGCGCCGCGTCCGCCGGGCGGGAGGCAGGGCGTGGCGCGGCTGCGGGCTCCGCTGCGGGTGCCCGACCCGGCTCCGGCTCCGCCGGGATGGGGCGGAGGCGCCTCGTTGTCTCGGACGCGTTCTCCGCGGGCGCGGCGGGGCGGCGGTGCGGCGGTGCGGAGGCGTTCGCCGCAGGCGCGGCGGCGGGACGGTGGGGCGACGACTCGGACCCGGCGCCCGCCCGCGGGGCCTCGCCACCGGCACCGGGACCGGGACCGACGGACGGAGACATGGCGGTACGCCGGGACGCGGGCGCCGCCGGAGGCTGTCCCTGCGGCCTGCCACTCCCGAAGGGCTCCCCGGCAGGAGAGCGCGGCCACGACTCCGACCCGGCGGCCGCCCGCGGGGCTTCGCCACGGGCGTCGGAGCTTACGGACGGGGACGTGGGTGCCGTCGGGCGTTGTGTGTGCGGCGTGCCGCTTTCCTCCCCGGTCTCGCGGCCGACGGTCGGCGGGGTGTCCGGGAAGCGGGCGGACGCCTGGGGCGGCGGCGCGGGATCGGTGGCCCGGGGGCCGCCTGGCCGGAAACGCGGGAAGGGGTGCTGGGCGCTGCCCGGGGTGTCCGGGTCGCCGTCCCGACGCGTCACCGCACGGCCGTCCTCCCCGCGCGGCACGATCGGGCCGGCCTCACCGCGTGGTGGGGTCGGTTCGTCCGTCCGGCGCGGCGCCGCCCGGTCGCCTGAGGGTGCGGGTACGCGACCGCTGCCCGGGGGCGCGGATGCATGCGGGCGGCCGCTGTCCGCGAGACCGCCGTGCGGCGTCACCGTCGGGCGGGGCGGGGTCTGCGGGCGCCTCGGCGCCTGCCGACGGTCCGGGGCGGCCGCACCGGAGGGGCCCGGGGAGCCGGGGTGCCCGTCCGGGCGGGGCGGGATTCCCGTGGAGGGCGGCGTCGCAGGGCGTGGCGGGGTGTCCGGGCGGCGTCCGCCCCCGGAGCGCTCATCCCTACCGGACGCACCTTCCGGCGAAGGCGGCGTTCCCGGCTGGGGCGAGGCATCCCCGCGCGGCTCACCGCCGGAGCGCAGGCCTTCGTCCCCGGGGGACGGAACCGCCCTCGCCGAAGGCGGCGTTCCGGGGCGCGGCGGAGCCGTAGGGCCGGGCGGGGCGTCAGGGCGTGGGGGGAGGGAGGCGCGGCGCGCTTCCGTGCTCATGCACCCCCCGTTCCTCGGGCCCGGGCCGTTTCTCCGGCGCGGGCCGGTGATGTCGTCTCCTGCCCCGGCCCGGCGCGGAACGTTCCGTCCCGGGCACGCATACCCGCACGGGAGGACCGCCATCCCGGGGCCGGAGCCCCCCCGGGGGGCCGGCCGCCGGGGTCGCCCCGCCGTGCGTGCGCGTCACTCTACGGCGTGACCCCACCCGGCGGGGAACCAGTCCGCGCGCCCGTGGCATTGGCCCGGAACGTCCCCCTACCCTGCGGTAATCCTGTCTGGCAGGCTGCGGTCATGACCGCACGCGCCGCCGACCGGGCCCGCTACGACCGGGCCACCGCCCATCTGGACGCCCCCGTGGCGATCGTGGACCTGGAGGCCTTCGACGCGAACGCCGACGACCTGCTCCGCCGGGCCGGCGGGAAGCCGATCCGGGTCGCCAGCAAGTCCGTACGGTGCCGTGCGCTGCTGGTACGGGTCCTGGCCCGGGACGGCTTCGCGGGCGTCATGTCGTTCACGCTGGCCGAGTCCCTGTGGCTGGCGCGCTCCGGATTCGAGGACGTGCTCCTCGCGTACCCCTCGGCGGACCGCGCCCGCTACGCCGAGCTGACCGCCGATCCCAAGCTCGCCTCCGCCGTGACCGTGATGATCGACGACCCGGCGCAGCTGGACCTCATCGACGCGGCGCGCGACGGCGGCCGGGAAGTCGTGCGGGTCTGCCTGGAGTTGGACACCTCGCTGAAGCTGTTGGGCGGGCGGGTGCGGGTCGGGGCCCGGCGCTCCCCGCTGCACTCCCCCGCCGAGGTCGCCGACCTGGCCCGCTCGGTGGCCCGCCGGCCCGGCTTCGAGGTCGTCGGCATCATGGCGTACGAGGGGCATGTGGCCGGTGTCGGGGACGCGGTGGCGGGGCGGCCGCTGCGGTCGCGTGCGGTGCGGCTGATGCAGGCCGCCGCCCGCCGGGAACTGGCCGAGCGGCGCGCGGCGGTGGTGCGGGCGGTCCGGGCCGTGGCGCCCGGCCTGGAGTTCGTCAACGGCGGCGGCACGGGCAGCGTGCAGCACACCGCCGCGGAGGACGCGGTCACCGAGATCGCGGCCGGGTCGGGGCTGTACGTGCCGCGGCTGTTCGACAACTACACGTCGTTCCGGGGCCGTCCGGCGGCCCTGTTCGCCCAGCCCGTCGTACGGCGCCCGGGGGTCGGGGTCGTGACCGTGCTCGGCGCGGGCTACCCCGCCTCCGGTGCGGCCGGGAAGGACCGGCTGCCCGTGCCGTACCTCCCCGAGGGCCTGCGCTACGACCCCCAGGAGGGCGCCGGCGAGGTGCAGACGCCGCTGCTCGGCACGCCCGCCGACGACCTGCTGATCGGCGACAAGGTGTGGTTCCGGCACGCCAAGGCCGGCGAGCTGTGCGAACGGTTCGACACCCTGCACCTGGTGGAGGGGGACGCGGTGACGGCGACGGTGCCGACGTACCGGGGTGAGGGGCACACCTTCCTCTGACCCCGCCTCCCGGCGCGGCTCAGTCGGACGGGCCGATGCCGCTGCCCACACCGCCGCCCGTGTCCGCGTCGCCGACGGGCCGGATGCCGTCGGTGATCTCGTCCATCGCGGCGAGCGGCGGCCCGTCCTCGCCGGCGTCGAAGACGTAGCGGACGAGGATCGGGGACTCGGTGCCGACGGTGGAGGGGAAGACCAGGGACTGCACGTAGCCGCCGGGGCCCTTGACCGTCGTCACCCGCCAGCGCACGTAGTACCCGGCGCGTCCGGCGACCGCGACCGGCCCGGCCCCGACCTGCTCGTGGGACTCGATGCCGCCGAAGGGTTTGCCGCCGACCGGGTCGCGGTCGTAGGCGTCCTCGGCCGCGTCCTCGATGTCCTGCTCGGCGAGGGTCCTCGGGGACGACTCGGTGCTGCCCGTGACGGTGCGCGAGATGACCAGGCCGTACCGGCAGACGCCGCCGTCGCCGGGGCAGTCGTAGGTGCCGTCCGTGGTCATCATGACGTCGTCCTCGGCGACGTACCGGGGGCGCACCCAGCCGTCCGGCAGCGGGAAGGTGATGCCGTTCAGCGGGTCCTCGACCACGGCCGGGTCGTCGGAGGGAGATTCGGAGGCGGTCGGTGATGAGGTCGGTGGTGTACTCGTCGGCGCCGGGGCGTCGGTGGTGGCCGTGACCGGCGGGGTCCGCGCCTCGGGTGCGCCACCGTCGTCCTCGCCGAGGACGAACACACCGGTGACGATCGCCGCGACCAGGACCGCCGCGGCGGTGGTGAGGGCGATCGCCTTGGCCCGCCCGCCGCCCGCCGGCCGGCGCTGCCCGGGGCCGCCGCCGGTGAACAGCGGCACGGTCGACGACGACGGCGGCGGTTGAGGGGGTGCGTACCCGGCGGCCCCGGGCGCGCGACGGTGGTCCGTCCAGGCCGCGCCGTCCCACCAGCGTTCCTGGTGCGGGGCCGACGGATCGGGGTACCAGCCGGGCGGCGGCGTCATGCTCATTCCGGCACTGTAGGACGCCGTCCGCCCCGGTCTACAGCGGTGTGACGTACGCCCCGGAGATCCCGCCGTCCACCAGGAAGTCGGTGGCGTTGACGAAGGAGGAGTCGTCGCTGGCCAGGAAGGCGACGGCGGCGGCGATCTCGTCGGCCTCGGCGAACCGCCCGAGCGGGATGTGGACGAGGCGGCGCGCGGCCCGCTCCGGGTCCTTGGCGAACAGCTCTTGCAGGAGCGGGGTGTTGACCGGGCCGGGGCACAGCGCGTTGACCCGGATGCCCTCCCGGGCGAACTGCACGCCCAGCTCCCGGGACATGGCGAGGACACCGCCCTTGGACGCGGTGTACGAGATCTGGCTGGTGGCGGCGCCCATCCGCGCGACGAAGGACGCGGTGTTGATGATGGAGCCCCTGCCCTGGCGCCGCATGTAGGGGATGGCGGCCTTGCAGCACAGGTAGACGGAGGTGAGGTTGACCTCCTGGACGCGCTTCCAGGCCTCCAGGCCGGTCTCCAGGATGGAGTCGTCGTCGGGCGGTGAGATGCCGGCGTTGTTGAAGGCGACGTCGACGCTGCCGTAGGTGTCGTACGCGGCCTTGAACAGCGCCTCGACCTGCTCCGGGTCGGTCACGTCGGCCTTGACGAAGGTGCCGCCGGTCTCCTCGGCCGCCGCCTTGCCCCGGGTCTCGTCCACGTCGCCGCAGACGACGTGGGCGCCCTCGGAGGCGAGCCGGCGGGCGGACGCGAGGCCGATGCCGCTGCCGGCCCCGGTGACGACGGCGGTACGGCCGGCCAGGCGGCGGCAGATGATGTCCTCGGTCATGAGTGGCTCGGTCATGAGTGGCTAAGCCTCCGTGCTGATGAAGACGTTCTTGGTCTCGGTGAAGGCGGTGAGCGCGTCGGGGCCGAGTTCGCGGCCGACGCCGGACTGTTTGAAGCCGCCGAACGGGGTCCAGTAGCGCACGCTGGAGTGGGAGTTGACCGACAGGTTCCCGGCACGCACCGCGCTCGACACGCGCAGGGCGCGGCCGACGTCCCGGGTCCACAGTGAGCCGGAGAGGCCGTAGTCGGTGGCGTTGGCCAGGCGGACCGCGTCGGCCTCGTCCTCGAAGGGCAGGACGACGGCGACGGGGCCGAAGACCTCCTCGACGGCCACGCGCGCGTGCGCCTCCACGCCGGTGAGGACGGTGGGCGGGAACCAGAAGCCGGGGCCGCCCTCGGGGGCCTTGCCGCGGATGCCGTCGGCGTCGTCGGGGACGTGGGAGCGGACGCGGTCCAGTTGGGCGCGGGAGATCAGCGGGCCCATGTCGGTGCTCTCGTCGGCCGGGTCGCCGACGCGGACGGACTCGATCGCGGGGGCCAGGAGGGCGAGGAAGCGGTCGTACACCGTGCGCTGGACGAGGATGCGGGTGCGGGCGCAGCAGTCCTGGCCGGAGTTGTCCAGGAAGGACATGGGCGTGGCGGCAGCGGCGGCCTCCAGGTCGGCGTCGGCGAAGACGATGTTGGGGCTCTTGCCGCCGAGTTCGAGAGTGACGGGCTTGAGGAGGGCGGCGCCCTCGGCGGCCACCCGCCGGCCCACGGCGGTCGAGCCGGTGAAGACGATCTTCGCGACGCCCGGGTGTCGGACGAGGGCGTCGCCCGCGACCGGCCCGTGCCCCGGCAGGACCTGGAACAGTCCCTCGGGAAGGCCTGCCTCCAGGGCCAGTTCGGCCAGGCGGAGCGCGGTCAGCGGGGTGGTCTCGGCGGGCTTGAGGAGGACCGCGTTGCCCGCCGCCAGCGCCGGTGCGGTGCCCCAGGCGGCGATCGGCATCGGGAAGTTCCAGGGGGCGATGACGCCGACCACGCCCAGCGGTTCGAGGATCGTCACGTCGAGGCCGCCGGCGACCGGGATCTGCCGTCCGGTGAGCCGCTCCACTCCCCCGGCGGCGTAGTCGAGCAGGTCACGGACGTTGCCGGCCTCCCAGCGGGCGTTGCCGACGGTGTGCCCGGCCTCCATGACCTCCAGCCGGGCCAGTTCCTCCAGGTGGTCGTCGACGGCGGCGGCGAAGCGGCGCAGCAGCCGGGCACGGTCGCCGGGGGCGAGGGCGGCCCAGCCGCCCTGCGCCCGCGCGGCCCGTACGACGGCGGCGTCGACGTCGGACGCCGATGCGGCGGGGACGGTGGCGACGACCTCTTCGGTCGCCGGGTTCAGGACGCGTAGCTCGTCGGAGAGCGGCTGTGCCTCGGACAATCGGTGCCTCACATGCGTTCGAAGGAGCGGCGCAGTTCCCAGTCCGTGACGGCGGCGTCGTAGGCGTCGAGTTCGACGCGCGCCATGTTGCGGTAGTGGGCGACGACCTCGTCCCCGAAGGCGGCCTTGGCGAGGGTGCTGTTCTCCCACAGCTCGGCGGCCTCGCGCAGGGTGGTGGGGACGTGTTCGAAGTCGGCGGCGTAGGCGTTGCCCGGGCAGGGGTCGGGCAGCTCCAGCCGCTGTTCGACGCCGTGCAGGCCTGCCGCCACCATGCCCGCCACCGCGAGGTACGGGTTGACGTCGCCGCCGGGGAGCCGGTTCTCGAAGCGCAGGGAGCGGCCGTGGCCGACGACGCGCAGGGCGCAGGTGCGGTTGTCGTGACCCCAGGCGACGGCGGTCGGGGCGAAGGAGCCGGGCTGGAAGCGCTTGTAGGAGTTGATGTGCGGGGCGTACAGGAGGGAGAACTCGCGCAGGGCCACGAGCTGTCCGGCGAGGAAGTGCCGCATGATCGCGGACATGCCGCCTTCCCCGTCGCCGGCCATGACGCTGTGTCCGTCGGCGTCGGCCAGGGAGAGGTGGATGTGGCAGGAGTTGCCCTCGCGTTCGTTGTACTTGGCCATGAAGGTGAGGGACATGCCCTCCTGGGCGGCGATCTCCTTGGCGCCGGTTTTGTAGACCGCGTGCTGGTCGCAGGTGACCAGGGCCTCGTCGTAGCGGAAGGCGATCTCGTGCTGGCCGGGGTTGCACTCGCCCTTGGCGGACTCGACGGTGAGGCCGGCGCCGGCCATCTCGTTGCGGATGCGGCGCAGCAGGGGTTCGACGCGGCCGGTGCCGAGGACCGAGTAGTCGACGTTGTACTGGTTGGCCGGGGTCAGGCCGCGGTAGTCGGCGTCCCAGGCCTGTTCGTAGGTGTCGCGGAAGACGATGAACTCCAGCTCGGTGCCGACCTGCGCGGTCAGGCCGTGCTCGTGCTCGGCGAGGCGTTCGAGCTGGCGGCGCAGGATCTGGCGGGGGGCGGCGAGCACCGGGGAGCCGTCCTCCCAGGCCAGGTCGGCGACGGCCAGCGCGGTGCCCTCGTGCCACGGCAGGCGGCGCAGGGTGGCCAGGTCCGTGTGCATGGCGAAGTCGCCGTAGCCGCGGTCCCAGGAGGACATCGCGTAGCCGTCGACGGTGTTCATGTCGGCGTCGACGGCGAGGAGGTAGTTGCAGCCCTCGGTGCCGTGCCGCAGGACCTCGTCGAGGAAGAAGCGGGCGGCGAAACGCTTGCCCTGGAGGCGTCCCTGCATGTCGGGAAAGGCCAGGACGACGGTGTCGAGGTCGCCGGCGGCGACGAGGGCGTGCAGTTCCTCGACCCCGAGCGGGGGTGTGCGGTCCGCTGCCACGGGGGGAGCCTCCTTTGGCCGGGAGCCATAAGGTATTGCCGGGGACCATTGCTTGGAAAGGGGGCGCGGCCGCATGCCGGAGGAAACCCCGGGGAGCGTGACGGACCGGCTCGCGCCGGTGCTGCGGCCGGTGCGGGCCGGCAACGGGTTCGAGGAGGCGCTGGAGCAGATCCTCCAGGTCGTCAGGCTGGGCCTGGTGTCCGGGGGCGAGCGGCTGCCCGCCGAGCGGGAGCTGGCGGAGCGGCTGGGGATCAGCCGGGTGACGCTGCGCGAGGTGCTGCGGGTGCTCCAGGACCAGGGGCTGGTTCAGGCGCGGCGGGGGCGGTACGGCGGGACGTTCGTGCTGCCGCGGACGGACGCGGGCGGCGAGGACGAATTGCGGCGCCGGGTCGCCGGGGTCGACATCGAGGACGTGCTGCGCTTCCGGGAGGTGCTGGAGGTGGGCGCGGCCGGGCTGTGCGCGGCGCACGGGCTGAGCGGCGCGCGGGCGGCGCGGCTGCGGGCGGCGCTGGCCGGCACGCGGGAGGCGCCGCTGACGGAGTACCGGCGGCTGGACACGAGGCTGCACCTCACCCTGGCGGAACTGTGCGGCTCGCCCGCCCTCGCCGCCCAGTACGCGGCCGTCCGGGCCACCCTCAACGACCTGCTGGACTGCATCCCGCTGCTGGTGCGCAATCTGGAGCACTCCCAGCGCCAGCACGCGGCGCTGGTGGAGGCGGTGCTCGACGGGGACGCGGACGGGGCGCGGGAGATCACGCGGGAGCACTGTGCGGGGACGGCGGCGCTGCTGCGCGGGTTCCTGGCGTGAGCGCGGGCGGGCGTCTTGCCTCGGGAGCCCGTCCCGGCAAAGGTATGCGTACGGTCCATTGCGGGCAGACCGCGGGAGGTCGGACGATGGCGGGCAGGCCGCTGATCGGCGTCAGTACGTATCTGGAGCACGCGGCGCGCTGGGGCGTGTGGGAGCTGGAGGCGGCGCTGCTGCCGGCCGGGTATCCGCGGCTCGTGCAGCGGGCGGGCGGACTGGCCGCGATGCTCCCGCCGGACGTGCCGGAGCACGCCGCCGCCACCGTCGCCCGCCTGGACGGACTGGTGATCGCGGGCGGCCCGGACGTGGAGCCGGCCCGCTACGGCGCCGAGCCCGGCCCGCGCACGGGTCCTCCCGCCCGGGCCCGGGACACCTGGGAACTGGCGCTCATCGACGCGGCCCTGGCCGCCCGCGTCCCGCTGCTGGGCGTCTGCCGGGGCATGCAGTTGCTCAACGTCGCGCTCGGCGGCACCCTCGTCCAGCACATCGAGGGCCACGCCGAGGTGGTGGGCGTCTTCGGCGGCCACCCGGTCAAGCCGGTGCCGGGGACGCTGTACGCGGGTGTGGTGCCCGAGGAGATGTTCGTCCCGACCTACCACCATCAGGCGGTGGACCGCCTGGGCACGGGCCTGGTCCCCTCGGCCCACGCGGCGGACGGCACGGTGGAGGCCCTGGAACTGCCGTCCGGGCCCGGCTGGGTCCTCGGGGTGCAGTGGCATCCGGAGATGGGCGAGGACGTACGGGTGATGCGGGCGCTGGTGGAGGCGGCGGGCCCGGCCTGACCGGCGCGGGCCCGGAAGCGCGGCAGCATGCGCCGGCCGTCCGGGCCCGCCGCTGCCGGGGCCTGCCCGGCCGGGAGCGGGAGCCGGACCGCCCCGGACGGGCGACGCGCCGCCGCCTGCGCGCGGCGGGCATCCATACGCGGGCAGGCTCCGGCAGCGGCGGGACCGGCCTGACCGGCGCGGGCCCGGAAGCGCGGCAGCATGCGCCGGCCGTCCGGGCCCGCCGCTGCCGGGGCCTGCCCGGCCGGGAGCGGGAGCCGGCCCCCCGGACGGGCGACGCGCCGCCGCCTGCGCGCGGCAGGCATCGATACGCGGGCAGGTCCCGGCACTCGCGCCTGGCACACACCGGCACGCACGACACACGCCCGCGAAGCAAGCCGCGCCGACCCCGCCCCACCCCCCGCCCCCGCACCCGCGGCCGACCGCTCCTCGCAGCGGCCGCGGCACCGGACCCATGGCGCGGGCCGGCGCCGGGCGTCCCGGGGGCCGTCATCCCCCGACATGGCGCACGCGACCCGCCCTCCCGGCCTGCGGGCGGGCGGGCGGCGGGAAGGGGCGCCTCGATCCATCGCCGCCCGCAGGCCGTGCCCTCCGCCCGCGACAGGAGCCGTCGAACCGGCCGGGCGAAGATCGAGCGACTCGGAACGAGGGCCGGGCGCGTACCGGGCCGGTCAGCCGCCGACGCGGCGTACGCGGCCCGTCCGCCACTCCGCCGCACGCCGGCCCCGCGGTGGCGAGGCGGCGAGGCAGCGCGAGGGGCCCCCGATCACCACCGGTCCGTCACCGCCGCGGCCCGCGCCCCCTACGCCCGGGTCAGGGACAGGAGCTGCCGGGCCGGGCCGGTCGGGCGGTGGCCCGTGGGCCATACCGCGCGCAGGTCGCGGGCCAGGGCGACGTCCGCGACCGGGACGCTGACCAGGCGCCGGGTGGACAGCTCCTCGCCGACGGCGAGTTCGCTCAGGACGGAGGGGCCGGCGCCGCTCACGGCGGCGGCCTTCACCGCGGTGGTCGACGAGAGTTCGATCAGGGGGCGGGCCAGGCCGCCCAGGGCCGCGTCCAGGACCTGCCGGGTGCCCGAGCCCTTTTCTCGCAGGATCAGCGGGGTCGCCGCCAGTTCCGCCGCCTGGAGCGGGCGCCTGCGCCGGGTCCACGGGTGGCCCGGTGCCGCCACGACGATCAGCCGGTCGTGGGCGATGACCGCGGAGTCGAGGCCCGCCGGGACGCTCACCCCCTCCACGAAGCCCAGGTCGGCCTCGCCGGCCAGCAACCGCTCCGCCACCGCCGTCGAGTTCCCGGCGAGCAGCGACACCGCGGTGTCCGGCAGCTGGGTGCGCAGCGCGACCAGCCAGCCCGGCAGCAGGTACTCGGCGATCGTCATGCTCGCCGCCACCCGCAGCCGCGAGTCCCGCCGGTCCCGCAGGGCCTGCGCACCCGCGTCGAACGCCTCGGCCGCCTCCACGATCCGGCGCGCCCAGTCCGTGACCAGCGCGCCGGCGTCGGTGAGCCGGGAGCCGCGGGGCGACCGGTCCACCAGCGCGACGCCCAGCTGCCGTTCCATCGAGCGGACTCGGCTGCTGGCGGCGGGCTGGGTGATGCCCAGCTCGCGCGCCGCCCCGCCGAGACTGCCGAGCCGTGCCACGGCCAGGAGCAGCTCCAGCGCCCCGAGATCCGGTACCCGGTGCGCCAGTGAGCCCGCCACGTGCCGGCCCCGTACGTCGTGCCCGCCCTCCGCGTCGCCCGTACCGTTCGTACCGCCCGCACTGCTGCTCATAACCCCAGCTTATGCCCTCATAGGGACATGGTCCCTGGTCAGAGGCTTCGGCCCCCGGGACCGTGGACGCATGGTCACCGCAGCCCAGCCCTTGTCACCCTCACCCGTCTCCGCCCCGCCCCGGCGGGTCCCGGCCGTCCGTCACCTCGGGCCCAACTGGTACGCCTGCGTCATGGGCACCGCCATCGTCGGCACCGCGGGAGCCGCGCTCCCCTGGCAGGTGCCCGGGCTGCGGGCCGTCTGCACCGCCGTCTGGGCCCTGTCGCTCGCGCTGCTGGCGGTCCTGCTGGTGGCCCGGTCCCTGCACTGGCTGCACCACCGCGACCAGGCCCGCGCCCATCTGCTCGACCCGGCGGCGGCCTCCTTCTACGGCTGCCTGGCGATGGCGCTGCTGGCCGTCGGCGGCGGCGCCGTGACCGTCGGCCGGGACTGGATCGGCACCTCGGCCGCGGTGGCCCTGGACACCGTGCTGTTCACCGCCGGTACGGTCGTCGGGCTGGCGGCGGCCGTCGCCGTGCCCTACCTGATGGCCGTACGGCACCGGATAGAACCGGGGCAGGCCAGTCCGGTGTGGCTGCTGCCGCTGGTCGCGCCGATGGTGTCCGCGGCCGTGGGGCCGCTGCTCGTGCCGCACCTCCCGCCGGGACAGCCCCGCGAGACGCTGCTGCTCGCCTGCGTCGCGATGTTCGGGGTGAGTCTGCTCGCGACCCTGGTGACCCTGCCGGTGATCTTCGGCCGGCTGCTCACCGGCGGACCGCTGCCGCTCGCGCTCACCCCGTCGCTGTTCCTGGTACTCGGCCCGCTCGGGCAGTCGACCACCGCCGTGGGGAAGTTCGCGGACGTGGCCCCCGGGGTCGTCCCGGGACCGTACGCCGAGGGCTTCGGGGTGCTCGCCGTCCTGTACGGCGTGCCGGTGATGGGCTTCGCGCTGATGTGGCTGTGTCTCGCCGTCGCCCACGTGGTGCGGGCACGGCGGGAGGGCATGGGCTTCTCGATGACCTGGTGGTCGTTCACCTTCCCGGTGGGCACCTGTGTCACCGGCGCCGAGGCGCTGGCCCGGCACACGGGGCTCGCCGCCTACGACGTGCTCGCCGTCGTCCTGTACGGCGTCCTCGTCGCCGCCTGGGCCGTCGCCGCCGTGCACACCGCGCGGGGCCTGTTCAGCGGCGTGCTGCTCGCAGGGCCGCGCCCAGCACCCGGGGCGCCTTCGCCAGCGACGGCCCGTACCACGTGAGGTACCGCCCGTCGACGAGGGCGCAGGGCAGGCCGGGGAAGGCCTCCGGGCCGTCGTCGGCGGTGAAGCGGTAGGGCTCGTCCGGCAGGACCACCAGGTCCGGGCGGGCCGCCCGCAGTTCGTCGACCGGGACCTTCGGGTAGCGCTCGGAGTGGGAGGCGTACAGGTGGTCGACGCCGAGGCGGGCCAGTACGTCGCCCGCGAAGGTGTCGCGGCCCAGCACCATCCAGGGCCTGCGCCAGATCGGTACGACGGCCGTGGTGCGCCGCTCGGGGCGGGGCGGGGCGGTCCAGGCGGCCTCCGCCTCGTCCAGCCACCGGGGACGGGACGGCGCCCCGCAGGCGGTCAGCACGCGGGCCAGTTCGGTGAAGGCCTGCGGGACCGTGCGCACCTCGGTCACCAGCACCTCGACGCCCGCCGCGCGCAGGACGTCCACATCCGGGGCGCGGTTCTCCTCCTCGTTGGCGATCACCAGGTCGGGGGCGAGGGCGAGGACGCGGTCGGTCTTCGGGTTCTTGGTGCCGCCGACGCGGACGACGTCGAGGCCGGCCGGGTGACTGCACCAGTCGGTGGCTCCGGCCAGGGCGCCCGGAACCGTACGGGCCACCGCCTCGGTCAGCGACGGCACCAGCGAGACCACCCTCACCGGCGGGGCCCCTCCCGTACCGCCTCGATGTGCTCGGCGACGGCGACCACGATCAGCCGGGTGTCGGGCACCGTGGCCCGCCAGCGGTGCCGCACCCCACCGGTCAGGTACAGCGTGTCGCCGCGCCCGAGCCGGTAGGCACGGCCCTCGGCCTCGATCTCCACGGCGCCCTCGGCGACGAACATCAACTGGTCGTTGCGGTATTGCAGTTCCCGGCCCGCGTCGTGGTCGCCGGTGAACTCCGAGGCGTGCATCTGGTGGTGCCCGCGCACCAGCGAGCGCACCCTGGGTGCCAGTTCGGGGTCGGGGTCCTCGGCGCGGACCACGTCCACGCTGCAGGCGGGGTCGGCGGCGGCGAGCAGTTCGACGGCGGTGGTGCGCAGGGCGTCGGCCACCTTCTCCAGGGAGCTCTGGCTGGGCCGGGCCCGGTCGTTCTCGATCTGGCTCAGGAAGGGCACGGACAGGCCGCTGCGCTCGGAGACGACGGCGAGGGTGAGTTCGAGGGTCCGGCGCCGCCGCCGTACGGCCGCGCCCACCCGAAGCTGCTGCTCTTTGTGGTCGCCCATCGCTCCGGCTCCCTCCTCCGCCCGTCGCCGTATCCCTGATGAGTTCTCTGCACCCTACGCATGTTCGGCAAACCGTTTCACGCGGCCGTCACATCGACGTCACGGTGCGGTGGCCGCGACCTCACGTTTCTCGCCATCCCAGAGCCTCCCGACAGCGGTGCCGGACGCCTTACCGGTTCAAGGTCCGGACGGTCCCGCGTGTTCCCGCCAGTCCCTCACGTCCCGGTCGAGTGCGGCTCGGGCGGTGGGTTGGCGCTCCGTGGTTGACCGAATCCTTACCGTGCGCCGACCGCACACGTCAAAGGGGTGGGCCCGGGACGCGTCTTCGAATCGAAGCGTGTCCCGGGCCCACCCGGCGGCCGGTACGGTCGTGCTACTGCGGGGTCATCCGGCCGACCATGTCCGGGTGCTCTTCGAGCCACGCGGCCACGGCTTCCTCCTCGTTCCCCTGGCCGCGGTTCTTGATCTCCGCCTCCAGGGTGCCGAGCTCGTCCTCGCTCATGCGGAAGTTCTTGATCCACTCGGTGAGCTGCGGGTACTGCTCGGGGAAGGCCTTGCTGGAGATGGTGTGGATCGTGTTGTTCTCGCCGAAGGACTTCTTCGGGTCCTTCAGCTTGGTCAGCTCGTACTCGCTGTACGCCCAGTGCGGGGACCAGAGCGTGACCGCGACCGGCTCCTTCTTCGCCAGCGCGCGCTTGAGCTCGGCCAGCATCGCCGGGGTGGAGCCGTCGACGACCTCGTACTCGTCCTGGAGTCCGTAGGCCGGCAGGACGTCGTTCTTGACCAGCTGCATCTGACCGGTGCCGGGCTCGATGCCGATGATCTTCCCGTCGAAGAGGTCGGCCTTGCCCTTGAGGTCCGCGAGGGACTTGACGTCCTTCACGTACGAGGGGACGGCGATCTCCAGGGAGGTCGGTTCGTACCAGGTGCCCAGGTCGGTGAGGTTGTTCTTGTGCTTGTCCCAGTAGTTCTTCTGGGCGTGGGGCAGCCAGGCGTCGAAGTTGAGGTCCAGGTCACCGGAGGCGAGTCCGGTGTAGACCGGGCCGACGTCCATCTGCTTCAGGTTCAGCTTGTAGCCGCGCCGCTCCAGGACGTTCTTCCACAGGTAGGTGACGGCGACGTCCTCTTCCCACGGGAACCAGGCGACGTCCAGCGGACGCTTGGCCTCGGCCGGGGTGGCGCCGGAGCCGCCCTGGACCGGGGCGAGCTTGTCGACGACGCCCGGGTTGGACTTCAGCCAGGTGCGCACGGCGTCCTGCTGGTTGCCCTTGCCGGCCTTGTTGATCTCGGCCTCGAGGCTGGTGAGCTGCTTCTCCGTCATGGAGAAGTTCTTGAGCCACTCGGTGACGACCGGGTTGTCGTCCGAGAAGCCCTTGCGGGACAGCGTGTGCACGCCGTCGCCCTTGCCCCAGGAGCCCTTCGGGTCCTTGAGCTTCTTCAGGTCGTAGTCGTTGTACGCCCAGTGCGGCGACCAGAGCGTGACGACGATCGGTTCCTTCTTGCTGTAGGCCCGCTTCAGCTCGGCCAGCATCGCCGGCGTGGAGCTGTCGACGACCTTGTACTCCTTGTCGAGGCCGTACTCCTTGAGCACCTTGCTCTTGAGCAGGTTCATCTCACCGGCGCTGGGCTCGATACCGGTGATCTTCCCGCCGAAGAGGTCGGCCTTGCCCTTGAGGTCCTCCATGGAGTCGATGTCCTCCATGTAGGCCGGGACGGTCAGCTCCAGCGACGTCTCGTCGTACCAGGAGCCGAGGTCCTCCAGCTGCTTGCCGTACTTCTTCCAGTACTGCTCGTGGGTCGTCGGCAGCCAGGAGTCGGTCTGGAAGTCGATGTTGCCCTGCGCCAGCGCGGTGTAGAGCGGGCCGGCCTCGAACTGCTTGGCCTCGACCTCGAAGCCGCGCTGCTCCAGGATCTCCTTCCACAGGTAGGTGGAGGCGACGCCCTCGTCCCAGGGGATGTAGCCGATGGAGATCTTCTTGCCCGCGCCGACGTTCTTGCCGCCGGCCACCGTCTCGGACTTCTCGCCGCTGCCGCCGAAGACGCCCATGCCGCCGGCCACCAGGCCGAGGATGACGATGCCGATCACGGCGACCTGCGGCTGGGGGCGGTAGGACCAGATCTTCAGGCCCTTGGCGGCGCGGGCCTTGGCGGCGGCGCGGCGGCCCAGGGGCGAGACGTGCGTGCCCAGCGCGCTGGTCATGCGGTCCAGGTAGATCGCCAGGATGACGATGGCGACACCGGCCTCGGCGCCGAGGCCGACGTTGAGCTGGCCGATGGACTCCATGACGTCGCCGCCGAGGCCGCCGGTGCCGACCATGCCGGCGATCGCGGCCATGGACAGGCCGAGCATGATGACCTGGTTGACGCCCGCCATCACCGTGGGCAGCGCGAGCGGGAGCTGGACCCGCAGCAGGGTGTTGCGGGGGGTGGTACCGAAGGCCTCGGCGGCCTCGACCAGTTCCTTGTCGACCTGGCGGATGCCCAGCTCGGTCATGCGCACGCCGGGGGCGAGCGCGAAGATCAGGGTGGCCACGATGCCCGGGGCGGAGCCGGTCCCGAAGAACAGGATCGCCGGGATGAGGTAGATCATCGCGGGCAGCGTCTGCATGAAGTCCAGGCCCGGCCGGACGACCGCGCTGACCCGGTCGGAGCGGGCCGCCCAGATGCCCACCGGTACCGAGACCACCAGGGCGATGATCGTGGCGACCAGCAGGAGCGCCAGGGTCACCATCGCGTTCTCCCACAGACCCATGGAGTCGATGAAGGCGAACCCGGCGAAGGAGAGGACACCGGCGAGCGCACCACGCAGCCAGAAGGCCAGCACGGCGAAGATGCCGGCGAGCAGCAGCGGCTCGGGGGCCTGGAGGACGGCGTTGATGCCGTCGTAGGCGCCGGTGAAGATGTTCTTGAGGAAGGTGAAGAGCCAGGAGACGTTGTCGAGGAGCCAGTCGACGGCGCTGTTGACCCAGTCACCGAGAGGAATCCTAGGCACGGGTCATCACCTTCTCGCCGCCCTTGTCCCGCGGGGTGTCGCAGACGCCGGGAACCGTGTCCTCGTCGCCGAGGAAGCCGACGAGACGCCGGGCCGGGACCACGCCCACCAGCCGGCGGTCACCGTCGAGCACGGCCACCGAGTGGGGCACGCGGGCGCTGATCGCGCACAGTTCCGCGAACGGGGTGTCGGGCGTGGCGGTCTCGCAGCCGCAGTCGGCCTCGTCGCCGCGCAGCTCCGTCTCCATGACGGCGCGCGCGGTGAGCACGCGGGAGCGGTCGACGTCCTGGGTGAAGGAGGCGACGTAGTCGTTGGCGGGACGTATCAGGATGTCCTGCGCGGTGCCTATCTGCACGATCTCGCCGTCGCGCATGACGGCGATGCGGTCGCCCAGGCGCATGGCCTCGTTGAGGTCGTGGGTGATGAAGACGATGGTCTTCTTCAAGGTCTTCTGCAGGTCGAGCAGCTGGTCCTGCATGTCGCGGCGGATCAGCGGGTCGAGGGCGCTGAAGGACTCGTCCATCAGCAGCAGGTCGGCGTCCGTGGCGAGCGCGCGGGCCAGACCCACACGCTGCTGCATACCGCCGGACAGCTCGTCCGGCCAGGACTTCTCCCAGCCGGCCAGGCCGCACAGGGCGAGCGCCTCGTCGGCGCGGCGTTCGCGCTCGGCGCGGGGCACGCCCTGCACTTCAAGACCGTAGGCGGCGTTGTCACGGACGCTGCGGTGCGGGAAGAGCGCGAAGTGCTGGAAGACCATGCTGATCTTCTTGGAACGGACCTCGCGCAGCTCGCGGTCGCTGAGCTCGGTGAGGTCCTGGCCGCCGTAGCGGACATGTCCGGCGGTCGGCTCCGACAGACCGTTGAGCATGCGCAGCAGCGTGGACTTGCCGGACCCGGACAGGCCCATGACCACGAAGATCTCGCCGGGTTCCACGGTGAAGGACGCGTCGATGACGGCGGCCGTGGTTCCGTCGGCGCGCAGTTCCTCCCGGTCTGCTGCCCCCTTGCGCAGTCGTTCGACTGCCTGGTCCGGTTTCCTGCCGAAGACCTTGTACAGGTTCTCGGCCTCTAGCCTGGCTGACACGCTTACCTCTTGGATCGGGGGCAGGGACAGGGTCGTGAAAACTCGCTCATGCGCAGACTCGTCGAGCGAGGAATCGTCGATACGAAGACTCGCTAACAGTTGAATGCATCAACCAGCTTCGGCCCGGCTGCGCGCCTGCCCTGATCTTTATGGGTCAAACATTTGAGTGACCCAGTTCACACGCCCTCCATCGATCGCCCACACTCCCTGCGGCATGATTGCGAGGCGTGACCGGACGACTGATGCTCCTCGACACCGCCTCCCTCTACTTCCGCGCCTACTTCGGCGTGCCGGACTCCGTGAAGGCACCCGACGGCACACCCGTGAACGCCGTGCGCGGACTCCTCGACTTCATCGACCGCCTGGTGAAGGACCACCGGCCCGACCACCTGGTCGCCTGCATGGACGCCGACTGGCGACCGGAGTGGCGGGTGGAACTGATCCCCACCTACAAGGCGCACCGCGTCGCCGAGGAGCAGGCGTCGGGCCCCGACACCGAGGAGGTCCCCGACACGCTCTCGCCGCAGGTCCCGGTCATCGAGGCCGTCCTCGACGCGCTCGGCATCGCCCGCGTCGGCGTGGCGGAGTACGAGGCGGACGACGTCATCGGCACCTACACCGCGCGGGCGACGGGCCCGGTCGACATCGTCACCGGCGACCGGGACCTCTACCAGCTCGTGGACGACGCGCGGGGCGTGCGCGTGCTGTACCCCCTCAAGGGCGTCGGCACCCTCGCGCTCACCGACGAGGCCGCGCTGCGGGAGAAGTACGGCGTCGACGGGCGCGGGTACGCCGATCTGGCGCTGCTGCGGGGCGACCCGAGCGACGGCCTGCCGGGCGTGGCGGGCATCGGCGAGAAGACGGCGGCCAAGCTGCTCGCCGAGTTCGGGGACCTGGCCGGGATCCAGGCCGCGGTCGACGACCCCCGGGCGAAGCTCACGCCCTCGCAGCGCAAGCGCCTGACCGAGGCGAAGCCGTATCTCGCCGTCGCCCCGAGGGTCGTCCGGGTCGCCGACGACGTGCCGCTGCCGGACGTCGACACCGCGCTGCCGCGCACGCCCCGGGACACCGCGGCGCTGGACGAGCTGGCGGCGCGCTGGGGGCTGGGCGGCTCGCTGCAGCGGCTGCTGGCGACACTCACGGCCTGAGCAGTGCCGTACGGGCAGGCAAGGCTCGCCCGGTGAATCGGGGCTCCGAGGAGGGGAAGCCGTAACCTGCGCGCGGGGGGGCGTCGTGGAGCTCTTCGTCCATGACGCGGCAAGCGAGGCAGGGATGCTAACTTAGGTAAACCTAACTCAGGGAACCCCCACGCAGGGAGCAGGGAGGCCGTCATGGCAGACCGTCCGGGACGCAAACCGCGCAAGCCGCACACCGCGCAGGTGGTGCGCACCGAGCGGCTCACCCCGCACATGCAGCGCGTGGTGCTCGGCGGCGGGGAACTGTCCGCCTTCTCGGCGGACACCTGCACCGACCACTACGTGAAGCTGCTGTTCCCGGCCGAGGGCGTGACCTACCCCGAGCCCTTCGACATGGAACGCGTCCGCGAGGAGTTCCCGCGCGAGCACTGGCCGGTGACCCGGACCTACACGGTGCGCCAGTGGGACGCCGAGCACCGCGAGCTGACGCTGGACTTCGTGATCCACGGCGACGAGGGACTGGCCGGGCCCTGGGCCAAGCGCGTCCAGCCGGGCGAGACCGTTCGCTTCCTGGGCCCCGGCGGTGCCTACGCCCCCGACCCCGCCGCCGACTGGCACCTGCTCGCCGGTGACGAGAGCGCGCTGCCCGCGATCGCCCGGTCCCTGGAGGCGCTGCCCGACGGTGCCCGCGCCTTCGCCTTCATCGAGGTCGACGGCCCCCAGGAGGAGCAGAAGATCGACTCCGACGTGGAGGTGGTCTGGCTGCACCGCGACGGCCGTCCGGTGGGCCGGGCCCTGGTCGAGGCCGTGCGCGGCCTGGACTTCCCCGAGGGCCGGGTGCACGCCTTCGTGCACGGCGAGGCGGCCTGCGTGAAGGAACTGCGCAAGCTCCTGCGGGTTGAGCGCGGCATCGCCCGCGAGGACCTCTCCATCTCCGGGTACTGGCGCCTCGGCCACAACGAGGACGGCTGGCAGGCCTCGAAGCCGGAGTGGAACGCCCGCATCGAGGCCGAGCAGGAGGGCACCGCCTCGGCGGCGTAGTGCTCCTGGCGGCGGGCCGGGAGTACGCCGGGCCCCGGGGCTCCGCTCAGTCGCCGCGTATCCGCGCGTGCAGGTGCATGTCGTGCCAGCCGTCGGCGTGCAGCAGGGCGCTGCGCTTGGTGCCCTCCAGGGCGAAGCCCGCCTTGGCGGCCACCCGGCAGGAGGCCTCGTTGGCGAGGGCGTGGGACAGTTCCAGACGCTGGAAGCCGATGTCGTCCAGGGCCCAGCGGGCCAGCGTCCGCGTGGCGCGGGCGGCGACGCCACGGCCGCGGGCCGCCGCCGTGGTCCAGTAGGCGACCTCGGCGACCCCGTCGCCCAACTCCACCTGCCGCAGCGCCACCCGGCCCAGCAGCCGGTCGCCGGCCCCGTCGGCGACGGCCCACTGAACGTTCCGCTCCTGCTCCCAGCCTCGCTGCCACTCGGCGATCCAGCCGCGCACCTCCTCCTCGGAGTCGGCGGCGCGGATGTGCCACTGGTGCATCACCGGGTCCTGGAAGGCCGCGTGGACGGCGGGCGCGTCCGCCGTGCGCCACGGGCGCAGCAGCAGCCCGTCGCCGGTGGGGAGCGTGGGCTGCGGGGTACGGGAGAGGGTCCCCGGGGGCAGGACCGGGCTCGTCAGGTAGGGCATGGCCGCATCCTGCCAACGGGTGCGGCCGGCGGCCCAGTGGATTTCGTACGCTGGCAGGCGATGAGACGCCGCACCGCTCCCCCGCCCTCACCCCTCCCCCAGCGCGACGGGGTCGACGCGGTGCGGGTGCGGTTGCCCGCGGACGGGCCGTGGGCCACGGTGCGGGAGCACCTGACGCAGCGGCTGTCCGGTGCGGGACCGGGGGTCGTCGACGGCATGTTCGCGAGCGGGCTGTTCGTGGGCGCGGACGGGCGGCCGGTGCCGGACGACGCCCCGTACGAAGGCGGGATGTACGTGTGGTTCCACCGGGAGCTGCCCGCCGAGGTGCCGGTGCCGTTCCCGCTGGTGACCGTGTACCGCGACGAGCACATCGTCGTCGTCGACAAGCCGCACTTCCTGGCCACCACCCCGCGCGGCGGCCACGTCACCGAGACCGCGCTCGCCCGGCTCCGCCGCGAGCTGGACGTCCCGTCCCTCGGCGCCGCGCACCGCCTGGACCGGCTCACCGCGGGACTGGTCCTGTTCACGGTGCGCCCCGAGGAGCGCGGCGCGTACCAGGGCCTGTTCCGCGACCGGCTGGTGCGCAAGGCGTACGAGGCCGTCGCCCCGTACGACCCCGCGCTCGCCCTGCCCCGGACCGTACGCAGCCGCATCCTGAAGGAACGCGGTGTCCTGGCCGCCCGGGAGGTCGATGGCGAGCCGAACGCGGTGAGCCGCGTGGAGCTGATCGAGCACCACCCGGCCGGCGGCCCCGGCCCCGACCGCGGGCTGGGCAGATACCGGCTGGTGCCCCGCACCGGGCAGACCCACCAGCTGCGCGTCCACATGAACGCGCTCGGCCTGCCGATCCTCGGCGACCCCCTCTACCCCGAGGTCGCGCCGCCCGTGCCGCCCGGCGACTTCCGGCGCCCGCTGCAACTGCTGGCACGGGAGCTGGCGTTCACCGATCCGGTCACCGGGCGGGAGCACCTGTTCCGCAGCGCCCGGTCCCTGGGCGCCTGGACGGCGTACGACGACTGGGCGGCGTACGCCGGCGGGCCAGGGCGTCAGTAGCCGCGCCACCAGAGCAGGAAGCGCTGCCAGGCGCCGCGCGGACGGGGCGGTTGTGGTGCGGGCCCCGGCTGGGGCTGCGCGGCCGTGAACGACACGGGCTCCGGCGGCCGCACGGGGACCTCGGGTTCGGGCCGCTCCTCCCGGCGGGGCATGCCGATGTGCCAGTCGGTCCGCTCCGCGGCGCCCGGGGCGTGGCTCGGCTGCGACCTGATGTCCTGCTGCGCCTTGGGCTCGAACCGCACCGGCAGCTCCACCAGGTGCCGGGAAGCGATGGACGACCGCCACCTCAGGTCGTCCTCGTCGCAGGCGAGCTGGACGTCGGGCAGCCGCATCAGCAGCGCGTCGATGCCGGCGTCGGCGATGGCCCGTCCGATGTCCTGGCCGGGGCACTCGTGCGGGCCGCCGCCGAAGGCCAGGTGCGCGCGGTTGCCCTGCATGCTCGCCTCCAGGTCGGGGCGGATGCGCGGGTCGACGTTGCCGGGCGCGATGCCCAGCAGCAGCCCGTCGCCCGCACGGATGCGCTGCCCGCCCAGCTCGGTGTCCTGCTTGGCGAAGTAGGCGAAGACAGTGCTGAACGGCGGCTCGTCCCACAGGGACTGCTCGACCGCCTCGAACACCGGCATCTGGCCACCGCTGAGCTGGGCGCGGAAGCCGGGGTGGGTGAGAACCACGCGCAGTACGTTGCTGATGAGGTTGACGGTCGCCTCGTACGCCGCGAGGAGCACCAGCCGCAGGTGCTCCCTCACCTCGTCGTCGGTGAGCCCCGCCGGGTGGCTGACGAGCCGTCCGGCGATGTCGTCCCCGGGACGGGCCCGGCGCTCGGCGGCGAGCCGGCCCAGGACGTCCATGAGGTGGGCGTGGCTGGCCAGCGCGGTCTCGGTGCCCTTGAGGGCATCCCGCGCCGCCTCCACCATCCGGTCGTTGTACGCGTCCGGCATGCCGAGGAGGTGGCACATCACGCCCATCGGCAGGTGCTCGGCGAACTGGCCGACCAGATCGGCGCGGCCCTCCTCGCAGAACCTGTTGACGAGGCGCTGGGTGTACCGCTTGATGTGGCGGCGCAGCTCCCGGTAGTTGATGTCGGACATGGTGCTGGTGACCGCGCCGCGCAGCCGCTTGTGCTCCTCGCCCTCGGCGTGCGAGCAGATGGGCTGCCAGGCGATGTGCGGCATGAGCGGATGGTCGGGCTTGACCATGCCCTCGTTGAGCGGGGTCCAGATGCGGCTGTCCCGGCAGAACTGGGCGGGCGTGCTCACCATGTGCAGGTTCTCGGCGTGCCCGAGGACCACCCACATCGGTACGTCGTCGTGGAGCAGCGCCGGTGCCACCGGCCCGTGCTGCTCGCGCAGCTTCTCGTACAGCTCCTCCAGGTCCTCCGCCTCGTGCAGCCGGTGGAGTCCGCCCGGTCCGAGGCTGCCCGGTCCGGGGCTGCCCGGTCCGGGGGTGCCCGGTCCGGGGGTGCCCGGTCCGAGTCCGTGCGCGGGGCAGCCGGGCGGTGGTTCGAGCAGGGGTTCGCCCGCTGAGGCGGGGGCGTGGCGTTCAGGCGTCACAGTGTCGCTCCGCAAGAAAAGGGTGTGGGCCGGGGGTCGGCCGGCCTCGACGGGTCAGGTGAGCGCGCCCTTCATGGCGAGGGAGTGCAGGAAGCGCATCAGGGTCAGCAGGACGTCCCGGCTGGAGGCGCGGCGCCGTACGTCGCAGTCGAGGATGGGGATCTCCTCGGACAGGTCGAGCGCGGTGCGCAGCTCCGCCAGGGGGTAGCGGGGGGCGTCCGGGAAGGAGTTGACGGCGACGACGAAGGGCACGCCGCGCTCCTCCAGCCGGCCCATGACGTCGAAGCTGACCTCCAGGCGGCGGGTGTCGACGAGGACGACCGCGCCGAGGGCCCCCTCGAACAGCCCGTTCCACAGGAACCAGAAGCGTTCCTGGCCGGGTGTGCCGAAGAGGTACAGCACCAGTTCGTCGGTGATGCTGATGCGGCCGAAGTCCATGGCCACCGTGGTGGCGGTCTTGGAGGCGGAGCCGTAGTTGTCGTCGACGCCGATGCCGGCCTGGGTCATCGTCTCCTCGGTGGTCAGCGGTCTGATCTCGCTGACCGAACCGACCATGGTGGTCTTGCCGACCCCGAAGCCGCCCACGATGACGATCTTCACGGCGGCCTCGGCCGTGTGCGGCAGCCGGTCCTCCGTCCGTGGGCCCGGGATCGTATCAGAGTCTTTGAAGTCCATGCATCACCGCTTCGAGGAGGTTTCGGTCGGCGACCTTCTGGCGGACGATCGGGGCGCGGGCCTGCACCAGTTCCTTCGCCAGCAGGTCGGTGAGCAGCACGGTCAGCACGCTGAACGGCAGGCTCAGGTAGGCCGACAGCTCGGCCGCGGACAGGGGCGCGACGCACAGCCGCAGCACGGCCGCCTGTTCCGGGGTGGCGGACACCGGCGGCTCGGCGCGGGCCACGATCAGCGTCACCAGGTCGATGTCGGCGCGCTCGCCGGCGTCGTCCCCGCCGATGACGAACAGCCGCTCGGGGTTGCGGTTCTCGCCTTCCTTGGCCGGGCCGGAGGCGGGTAACGAGGCGGGGGGCTGCTGCCCCGGGGATCGCCGCTGGCGCTGGGGAGGAGTCATACGGTCTGCCCGTTGCGCCTGGCGGGACTCGTCAGGTGGGGGCCGATCCGGGCCACCAGGTCCGCCATGCTCAGGCCCATCCGGCCGGGCTCGCAGCAGACGTCGGAGAGCACGGCGAGGTAGGCGTTGGGGCCGGCGGCCATCAGGTAGAAGTAGCCGCCGTTCATCTCGATCAGGACCATCTTCATGTCGCCGTCGCTGGTCGGGATCTCCTGCGCGACCGCGCCCGCCAGGCTCTGCAGGCCCGCGCAGGCGGCGGCGACCCGGTCGGCGGCGTCCGGATCACCGGAGTAGCGGGCGATGCGCAGGCCGTCGGCGGACAGCACCACGATCATCTCGATGCCCGGAACACCGTCGTAGAGATCCTTGAGCATCCAGTCGAACTTGCCTTGCTGCTCGATCACTTGAGGTTCCCCTCGTCGTCGGCCGGGGCGTGGGCCGGCTCACTGCTGCTGGACTGCTGGTGGGCCTGGGTGATGCCCGGGTACTGCTTGAGGCCCTCCCAGAAGGCGCCGATCCAGTGACCCGGCGGGAGTTCCTCGGTCTTCTCCGGTTCGGGTTCCGGGGCGGGCGCCGGGATGCCGTTGCGGGCCCGCTCGGCGGCGAGGCGGGCCTCGCGCTCGGCGTCCTCCCGCTCCCACTTCGCCTGTTCGGCCAGGCGCTGGCTGAGCGGCATCTTGACCCGGCTGCGGCGCTGCGGCAGGCCGCCCGCCGTCCACTCGGTGACCTCCGGCACGTCGTCCTCGAAGGAGACGCCCGCCGGGATGCGGGGGCTGGTGGGACGGCGCTTCTTGGGCTTGCGCTCGGGGCCGGGGAGCACGTCCGGGCCGGGGGTGCCGATGGCGGTGGCGCCGATGCCGTGGGCGAGGCCGACGCCGGGCTCGGTGGTCATCATCTTGCTGGGCACGATGAGGATGGCCCGGACCCCGCCGTACGCCGAGGCGCGCAGCGCGACGTCCATGCCGAACTGGGTGCACAGCCGGCCGACGACGGACAGGCCCAGGCGCGGGTGCTGGGCGAGGTCCTGTACGTCGGTGCCACGCTTGGCGTCCTCCAGCAGGCCCTCGATGCGGGCGCGGGACTCCTCGCTGAGGCTGACGCCGGCGTCCTCGATCTCGATGCAGACGCCGCTCTGCACCTCGGTCGCGGTGACGTGCACCTTGGCGCCGGGCGGCGAGTAGCGGGTGGCGTTGTCGAGGAGTTCCGCCGCGGCGTGGATGACCGGCTCGACGGAGGTTCCCTTGATGTTGACCTTGGCGATGGAGGCCAGGTTGATCCGGCCGTACTGCAGGATGCGGGACATCGCGCCGCGCAGCACGCTGTAGAGGGCGACCGGTTCGGGCCACTGGCGGCCGGGCCGGCCGCCGCCGATGACGGAGATCGAGTCGGCGAGGCGGCCGATCAGCGCCGTGCCGTGGTCGATGCGCAGCAGGTCGTCGAAGACCTCGGGGTTGCGCCCGTGGTCCTCCTCCATCTCGCGGAGTTCCTTGTTCTGCTGGTGGACGATGGCCTGGACGCGGCGGGCGATGTCGACGAAGGAGCGCTCGGCGGACTCACGCATGGAGTCCTCGTGGTCGACCATGTCGCACACCATGCGGATCAGCTTGCGCTGGGGCTCGCCGAGTTCGGCGTAGGAGGGGTCCAGCTCGCCGATGCGGCGCATCACCTCGTGGGGCGTGTGCCCCCGGCGCATGAAGTGCAGCGCGTTGGGGATGACTTCGCCGCCGAGCCGGACCATCTCGTCGTAGTGGCTCGCGGCCCGGCGTTCCAGATACGCGCTGTTACGGGCGTGCTCCTCGCGCATCACCCGCATCTCACGGCCGCGGCGCACCACTTCGGCGCCCGCGAGGCTCACCAGCAGTGTGGCGAGGGCGCCGCACAGGCCGACGGCGAGCCGGGCCGGTTCCGTCACGAGGGCGACGGCGGCCCCGGTGGCCGCGGCCATCAGTATGGCCGGCAGCAACAGCGTGCGCGCGTAGGGAAGTTCGCGGCGCCCTGGAGGGGAATCAACACTCACCATGTAGGCCCTCTGAAAACGAATCGGCGGGGATGGGGGAGCTTGCGGTGGGGTATCTCTGGGAGTTGTCGGGATCTTCGGCGCGTTAGGAACAAACGCGCGATTTCACCTCAACTCGGTGCGCTGCGGGCGAGCTTAGTCCGAGCGGATCATCGCCGTGTCATATTCAGCAAGCGCCTGAAACGGGTGCGGGGGCTGGAGTAACCTCGGACCCATTTACACGGGGAGAGATCATTCGAACACGCGCTGTAATTGGGTGCGGGTGTACGGAACCCACGACGCACAGAGGCCCGGCGGTGCAACCGCCGGGCCTCTGTGACTTGACTGTGTGGGCTAGCCCACCGACGAGTAGGCGACCACTCCGCGCAGCAGCTCATCGACCGCCTTGCGCGCGTTCTTCGGGACCGTCGATCCCTCACCCGGCGCGGCGGCCGCGATCTGGCCGAGGACGTCGATGACCTGCTTGCACCAGCGCACGAAGTCGCCGGCCGGCATCTCCGCCTCGCGCAGCACCTCGTCGAGGCCCTTGCCGGAGGCCCACACGTACGCGGCCCAGGCGAAGCCGAGGTCGGGTTCGCGCTGGCCGACACCCTCGGTCTGGCGGATCCGGAACTCCTCCTCCAGGGCGTCGAGCCGGCCCCAGATGCGGACGGTCTCGCCGAGCGCGGCCTTGGCCTTGCCCGAGGGCACCTTGGGGGCCATCGCGTCGTCGGCGACCCGGGACTCGTAGACCAGCGCCGAGACGCAGGCGGCGAGCTCGGCCGGGGACAGCCCCTCCCAGACGCCCTCGCGCAGGCACTCGCTGGCCAGCAGGTCCAGCTCGCCGTAGAGCCGCGCGAGGCGCTTGCCGTGCTCGGTGACCTCGTCGCCGCGCAGGTAGTCCATCTCCGTCAGCAGCGCCACGATCCGGTCGAAGGTGCGGGCGATGGTGTTCGTCCGGCCCTCGATGCGGCGCTCCAGCTGCGAGGTGTCGCGCAGCAGCCGGTGGTAGCGCTCGGCCCAGCGGGCGTGGTCCTCGCGGTCCTCGCAACCGTGGCAGGGGTGCGCGCGCAGCGCCTTGCGCAGCCGCGCGATCTCCCGGTCGTCGGCGGCCTGGGAGCGCTTCTTGCGGGCCCGCTCCGGCGGGATGTGCCCGGCCTTGGTCCGCAGCGCGGAGGCGAGGTCGCGGCGGGACTGGGGCGAGCGCGGGTTGAAGGACTTCGGGATGCGCATCCGCTCCAAGGCCTCGACCGGCACCGGGAAGTCCATCGACGCGAGCCGCTTGACCTGCCGCTCGGCGGTGAGCACCAGAGGGCGGGGCCCGTCGTGGTGCTCGAAGCCGCGGTGACCGTTGGACCGCCCGGCGGGCAGGCCCGGGTCGAGGACCAGGGCGAGGCCCGCGTACTTGCCCGTCGGCACGTGGATGACGTCGCCCGGCTTCAGCTTCTCCAGCGCCACGGCGGCCTCGGCGCGCCGCTGGTTGGCGCCCTGCCGGGCCAGTTCGTTCTCCCGGTCCTTCAGCTCGCGGCGCAGCCGCGCGTACTCCTCGAAGTCCCCGAGGTGGCAGGTCATGGAGGCCTTGTAGCCCTCCAGGCCCTCCTCGTTGCGCTGCACCTGCCGGGAGATGCCGACGACCGACTTGTCCGCCTGGAACTGCGCGAAGGAGGTCTCCAGCAGCTCCCGGGAGCGGTGCCGGCCGAACTGCTCGACCAGGTTGACCGCCATGTTGTACGACGGCCGGAAGCTCGAACGGAGCGGGTACGTGCGCGTGCCGGCGAGCCCGGCGAGGTGCTCGGGGTTCATGCCGCGCTGCCACAGCACCACGGCGTGGCCCTCGACGTCGATGCCGCGTCGGCCGGCCCGGCCGGTGAGCTGGGTGTACTCGCCGGGGGTGATGTCGGCGTGCTGCTCGCCGTTCCACTTGACGAGCTTCTCCAGGACCACCGAGCGGGCGGGCATGTTGATGCCGAGGGCGAGGGTCTCCGTCGCGAAGACGGCCTTGACCAGCCCGCGGACGAACAGCTCCTCGACGACCTCCTTGAAGGTCGGCAGCATGCCCGCGTGGTGGGCGGCGATACCCCGCTCCAGGCCCTCCAGCCACTCGTAGTACCCGAGGACGTGCAGGTCCTCGGTGGGGATGGAGGCGGTGCGCTCCTCGACCAGGGCGCGGACCCTGTGCCGCGCCTCCTCGTCGTTGAGCCGCAGCCCGGCGTACAGGCACTGCTGCACGGCGGCCTCGCAGGCGGCCCGGCTGAAGATGAAGGTGATCGCGGGCAGCAGCCCCTCGGCGTCGAGCCGCTCTATGACCTCGGGGCGGCCGGGCGTCCACATCCGCGAACGCTGCCTGCGCTCCCGCTCGCGGTCGGCCTCCCGCATGTTTCGGCCGCGCCGCCGGTCCTGGTACGAGGGGCGGCTGGCCTCCAGGCGGGCCATGCGCGTGAGGTCGGGGTTGACGGCCTTCTTGTGGCCTTCGCCCTCCTCGAACAGGTCGTACATCCGGCGTCCGGCCAGCACGTGCTGGAACAGCGGCACGGGCCGGTGCTCGGAGACGATCACCTGGGTGTCGCCGCGCACGGTGTCGAGCCAGTCGCCGAACTCCTCCGCGTTGGACACGGTGGCCGAGAGTGACACCAGGGTCACGGACTCGGGGAGGTGGATGATCACTTCCTCCCAGACGGCGCCGCGGAAGCGGTCGGAGAGGTAGTGCACCTCGTCCATGACCACGTACCCGAGGCCCAGGAGGGTCTGCGAGCCCGCGTACAGCATGTTCCGCAGGACCTCGGTGGTCATCACGACCACCGGGGCGTCGGAGTTCACGCTGTTGTCGCCGGTGAGCAGGCCCACCTTGTCCGCGCCGTAGCGGCGGCACAGGTCGGCGTACTTCTGGTTCGACAGCGCCTTGATGGGTGTCGTGTAGAAGCACTTCTTGCCCTGCTGGAGGGCGAGGTGGACGGCGAACTCGCCGACGATCGTCTTGCCCGAACCGGTGGGCGCGGCCACCAGCACGCCCTTGCCGGTCTCGAGTGCCTGGCAGGCCTCGATCTGGAAGGGGTCGAGGCCGAAGTCGTACATCTCGCGGAACGAAGCGAGCGCGGTGGCCTGCTCGACAGCGCGTCGCCGCGCTGCCGCATACCGCTCGGCCGGGGAGAGATCCTCTGTCATCGTGCTTTCGAGCGTACCGGGCCGCACTGACAACAGGACGATCATTATCGGGATCGGCTCCGTGAGGCCCTTCCCGGGGGCGGCGACGCGTGCCGTCACCGCCCCGGTGTGCCTCAGGTCACGTCGTCGTAGCCGTTGACCCGGTCCTTCGTGGCCTGCTCGGGCAGGGCGCGGGCGGTGGTCACGGGTTCGATCTCGCCGATGTCGTCGGGCGTGAGGTCCAGCTCGGACGCCTCGTCGTCGTCGGGCTCAAGGGCCTCGCGGCGGGCCCTTCGGCGGTCGTTCAGCAGGGAGATGGTGACCGCGGCGAAGTACAGGATCCAGATCGGTCCGGCCAGCATGACCATCGTCAGGGGGTCGGTGCTCGGCGTGGCGATGGCCGCGAACAGCGTGATGCCCATGATCATGGCGCGCCACCAACCGAGCATCCGCTTGCCGGTCAGCACTCCGGTGAGATTGAGCATGACCAGCAGCAGGGGCAGCTCGAACGAGAGACCGAAAACGATCACCATGCGGGTGACGAGGTCGAGCAGCTCGTCCAGCGGCAGCAGGTTGTCGACGTTGCTCGGCGTGAACTCGATCAGCACCTTCGCCGAGGTGGGCAGCACCGCGTAGGCGAAGTAGGCACCGATGAGGAAGAGCGGCGCGCCGGTGGCGACGAACGCGTAGGCGTACTTCTTCTCGCTCTTGTGCAGGCCCGGGGCGACGAACGCCCACAGCTGGTAGAGCCAGACCGGGGAGGCCAGCACGATGCCGGCCGTCAGGGACACCTTCAGAGCCAGGGTGAAGGGGCCGAGCAGACCGTTGAGGGTGATCTGCGCACACGGCTCCGAGCCGGCCTCCGACTGGGCCAGCTCCGCGAACGTCTTCTCACAGCCGATCGACTCGAGGATCGGCTCCGTGAGGACGTTGATGATCTCCTCGTAGAAGAAGGCGGCGACGACGGTGACGGCGACGATGGCCAGCAGGGCCTTCGCGAGCCGGTTGCGGAGCTCACGAAGGTGCTCCGCGAGGGGCATCCGCCCCTCGGGGTCCCTCTCCTTGTTGCGGGCAGACTTCAGCAACCCACGTTCCCATCTCGTGCGGCGGGCCGGAGGTCACCGGCCCTGCGTCAGCGCTTGGTCGTGTCCGTCGGCTCTGTGACCGGCCGGGAGCTGGTCACGTCGCCGGGGGCGGCCTGGATGGTGCGCTTCGCCGCGGACTGCTCGGGGTTCGGCGGATCTGCCGGAGCGGAGTCGTCGGACTTGCTCTCGCTCTTCATCGCCTTGGCCTCGCTCTTGAGGATGCGGGCGGACTTGCCCAGCGAGCGCGCCATGTCCGGAAGCTTCTTCGCGCCGAACAGCAGGATGATGACGACGAGGATGAGAATGATCTCGGGGGCGCCGAGCCTTCCGAACATAAGTCTTTACCTTCTCACCGAGGCGGCTGGGTGGGGGTGCTGTCCGACCGGTCGGACATACGTCCGATCGATCGTCTTGTGCAGCGATCGTAACGCTCAGGGGTGAACGTGAGGCAATCCCCGTGCGTACTCCCGTCCGCGGCCGGGCCTCGTTTTCCGGTCCGCGACGAGCAGCGTACCTTCAGCGACCTGTGAGGTGACAGGGCGAAGTGCCCCGAAACGCGGGTCACAGCGCGTCCACGGCGCGGCCGGCGCTCTCGGTCGCGCGTTCCAGGTCCTCCGCGGCCCGACTGATGCGGTGGGCCGAGTCCGTCACCTGCCGCCCCAGGCGCTGCGCCTCCACGAACACCTTCACGGCGAGCACCGCGAGCACGGCGAGAGACACAAAACCCACGGCAACCGCGAACATCGGCCAGAACATGACGTCGAGCCTAGACCGTGGAGTGCAGCCGAAGGGTCCTGACCCCGCCGCCCGTGAGCAGCTCCACGACCCGCTCCCCCGCCGGCTTGCGCACGGCGGAGCCGCACTCGGGGCACGTGAACGAGTAGAACGTGGTGCGGCTCGTGGCGCCGATCGCCAGACGCAGGGCGCTCGCGGCGAGTTCGAACCGGCCGCGGCAGTCCGGGCAGCCGGCCTTGAACACGACCGGCGGGACGCGTCTCATGCCGGCGAACGCGGTCGCCGCCGTCATGCCCGGCGCACCCGGCCCTACGGAGTCGCTCACAGTTCTCGCTCCCGCCCCTCGCGCTCGTGCCGTCCCCCGCCCGTACCGCGGGGCGCCCCGGCCGCCTCGATCCCGTCGTACGCCGCCAGCGCCTCGCGGGCCGCCTGCCGGGCGCTGCCGGCGAGCTGGGGCGGCGAGACGATCCGGCCGTCGCGCCCCAGCCGCAGCGCCAGCCGCCGCAGCGAGGCCGGGTCGGGCGTGCGCAGGGTGATACGCAGTCCGCCGTCGGGGAGTTCATCGGCGCTGTCGTGCGGGTAGTACTCGGCGACCCAGCGTCCGCCGGGGCCGACCTCGATCACGACCTCCGGGTCCTCGGCGGCGGGCTGCACCAGTCCTTCCGACAGGTCCCGCAGCTCCACCTCGGGCGGCGCGGACGGCTCGTCCAGGATGCGGATCTCGGCGACCCGGTCGAGCCGGAAGGTGCGCCGCGCCTCGGAGCGGCGGCACCAGGCCTCCACATAGGTGTGGCCGACGCTGACCAGGCGGATGGGGTCGATCTCGCGCTCGGTGACCTCGTCGCGGGCCGGCGAGTAGTAGCGGATCCACAGGCGGCGGCGCTCGGAGATCGCCCGGTCGACGTCGGCGAAGACGCCGCCCTCGGACTCGAAGGTGACGGACAGGCGGGAGCTGGCGCCCGCGGCCTCGCCGGCCGAGGTCTCCACCTTGGCGGTCGCCCGCAGCAGCGCCTGCCGGTCGCTCTCCCGCAGCCCCGGCAGGGTCGCCACGGCCCGGGCGGCCACCAGCAGCGCGGTCGCCTCGTCGGCGGCCAGCCGCAGCGGCTCGGCGGCGTCCGCGCCCAGGGCGGCCGGATTGTGCCACCAGATGCGCTCGCCGTCGGTGTCGATGTCCAGGAGGTCGCCGCCGCGGAAACTGGTGCCGCACATCGGCAGCACGTCGAGGTCGGAGACCAGCTCGTCCTCGGTGATGCCGAAGGCGCGCGCCACGTCCTCGACCCGGGCGCCGGGGCGCTCGCGCAGATACGTCACCAAGGACAGCATCCGCCGGGTCTGGTCGATGGCGTTCACGGGCCTGACCGGTTTGCCTGCCACTGTGTTGTCCGCTCCCCCTCAGCCCTTGGCCACGGCACGCAGCCGGTCCACCACGTCCGCGCGCAGCTCCGCCGGCTCCAGCACCACCACGTCCGGCCCGAACTCCACCAGCCAGGCGTCCAGGCCGTGCCCGTACGGAATCTGCAACTCCTCCCAGCCGTCACCGAGTTCCCGCACCACGGTCGCCTTCGCCCGAAGGGGGTAACCGGCGCCCGTGCGCAGCCGGATCAGCGCGGAACGGTCGGCCGTCTCCCCCGCCCAGCTCGCGACCGTCTCGCGGACGGTGACGACGTCGGGCACGGGGGCGGTGAACCGCGCCCCGCGCGAGCGCACCTTCCCCGTGATCCGGGACAGCCTGAAGACCCGCTCCGCACCGCGGTCCCGGTCGAAACCGGCCAGGTACCAGTGGCCGCGCCAGCATTCCAGCGCCCACGGCTCCACATGCCGGGACTCGGGCTGCGCCGCGTTGGCCTTGCGGTAGTCGAAGACGACCGGACGGCGGTCGCGGCAGGCCAGCATCAGCGGCTCGAAGGCCGCCTCGTGCACCGGGATACGGGGCTCCAGCGCGCTGTGCGCCTCGTACGGGTCGACGTCCTCGGGCAGACCGGCCGCGCGCAGCTTCTGCAGGGCGCCGCTGGCGGCACCGGCGAGGCGGGCCTGCTGCCACACCTTGGCGGCGAGCCCCAGCGCGGCGGCCTCCTCGGCGTCCAGGGTGATCGGCGGCAGACGGTTGCTGTCGCGGCGGGCCAGGTAGCCGACCTCGCCGTCGAGGCTCTCGACGGTCTCGATGACCAGGCCGAGTTCCCTGAGGTCGTCCTTGTCCCGCTCGAACATGCGGTTGAAGGAGTCGTCGGAGCCCGCCTCCAGATAGGCCTCGATGGACTGGCGCAGCTCACGCTTGCTGAGTGGCCGCCGCGTCCCCAGCAGACACAGCGCCAGGTTCATCAGCCGCTCGGCCTTGGCAATGGCCATCGACGCCCTTCTCCCTATGGTGCTTACGACGGATGACCGTACCGCCCCGCGGCGGCCCCGCAAAAGCCGAGGGCCCATGCCCGGACAGGCATGGACCCCAGGTGACCGGCTCTGATCGCGCTCCGCTCGGAGTTCGATCAGACTCCGAGTTCGATCAGACTCCGAGCAGATCGACCACGAAGATCAGCGTCGAGCCGGGCGGGATCGCCGGGGTCGGGCTCTGGTCCCCGTAGGCGAGGTGGGCCGGGACGGTCAGCTGGCGACGGCCGCCGACCTTCATGCCCTGCACGCCCCGGTCCCAGCCCGCGATGACGCGGCCGCCACCGAGCGGGAAGCGGAACGGCGTACCGCGGTTCCAGCTGGCGTCGAACTCCTCGCCCGTGCTGAAGGTCACGCCCACGTAGTGGACGGTCACGGTCTGACCGGCCTCGGCAACCGGGCCGTCGCCCTCCCAGATGTCCTTGATCTCGAGGTCCGCCGGGGGCTCGCCGCCCGGGAAGTCGACCTCGGGCTTGTCGATGCTCACGTGTTCAGCTCCTGCTTGTCTGCGGAAAGGCAACGTCCCCAAGTCTTACATCCCGGGGCGTCACATCTTCGCGAGGATGTCCACGGAGAACACCAGCGTGGAGTCCTTCTCGATGCCGCTGCCCTGCGGCGGGTTGTCGCCGTAGCCCAGGTCCGGCGGGATGACGATGAGGACGCGGCTGCCGACCTTCTTGCCGGTCAGGCCCTGCGCCCAGCCCTTGACGACCTGCTGCAGCGAGAACGACGTCAGCTGCTTCCTGCCGTACGTCGAGTCGAACTCCTTGCCGCCGTCCCACACCACGCCCTTGTACTGCACGAGCACGCTGTCCTGGGCGCCGACCTCCGCGCCGTCGCCCTCCAGGACGTACTCGGCGACGAGCTTCTTCGGCGCGTCGGCCTTCGGCACCTCGATGGAGGGCGCCTTGCCGTCGGTGTTGGTGCCGACCTTGGGCAGCGCGGCGTCGTCCTGCGGGACCTCCTTGCCCTTGGCGGAGCTCTTGGCGTTGAACGTGTCCTGCACGTCCACGACGAAGACCAGCGTGTCGTCGCCCTTGATGCCCGCCTGCTCGTTGCCCTGCTCGCCGTACCCGTAGGCCGGCGGCACGGAGAACTGGACGCGGCTGCCGGTCTTCTTGCCCGCCAGCGCGTACCGCCAGCCGTCGATGATGCTGCCCTGGGCGAGCTGGATGATCAGGGGCGTCTTGCGGTCGTAGGAGTTGTCGAAGACCTTGGCGCTCGTCCAGACCTGGCCCAGGTAGTTCGCCGACACAAAGTCGTTCTCCGCGACGGCCTTGCCGCCGCCGGCGATGACCGTCTTCACCGCGAGGTCTTTGGAGGGGTCCCCGCTGCCCTTGGCGACGGTCGGCTTCTCGTCGAACTTGGTCCCCGCGGTGATCGCCGGCAGCGGGCCGTCGACGATCTTCGGGGGCGGCGGCGCCGACGTGCCCGACGCCTGAGGCGTCGCGCTGTCGCCCGCGCTGCTCGAGCCGGAGTCTTCGTCACCGCAAGCGGCGAGCGTGACCAGTCCGGCGGGGACGGCGATGAGGAGTGAGCGTCGGCGCACGGTGGGGGCCTCGTATCGGTGTCGGTCGGTGTTCATGTCATGAATGGCGTGCGCGCAACTCTACGGCGTGAGAAGGGCACCGTACGGCTAACGTACGGTGCCCGTGTGACGTTCCGCCCTTTCACGGGAGAAACATCCGTCTCACCCTTCCGCCGGGCTCACATCCCGGCGATCAGCTTCTCCACCCGGTCGTCCACCGAACGGAACGGGTCCTTGCACAACACCGTGCGTTGCGCCTGGTCGTTGAGCTTGAGATGGACCCAGTCGACGGTGAAGTCCCGGCGCTGCTCCTGAGCACGCCGGATGAAGTCACCACGCAGCCGCGCCCGAGTGGTCTGCGGCGGCACCGACTTGCCCTCGAAGATCTTCAGGTCGTTGGCGACCCGGGCGGCCTGCCCCTTCTTCTCCAGCAGGTAGTACAGACCACGACGGCGGTGGATGTCGTGGTAGGCGAGATCTATCTGCGCGACCCGCGGATGCGACATGGTCATGTTGTGCTTGGCCCGGTACCGCTCCAGGAGCTTGTACTTCATGACCCAGTCGATCTCGGTGTCGATACGGTCGAGGTCCTCGGTCTCGATCGCCTCCAGCGTGCGACCCCACAGCTCCAACACCCGCTCGACCGTGCCCGTGCGGATGCCGCGGCGCTCGCAGAAGTCCACCGCCTTCTCGTAGTACTCCCGCTGCACCTCCAGGGCGGACGCCTCCCGGCCACTGGCCAGGCGCACCTTGCGGCGGCCGGTGATGTCGTGACTGACCTCGCGGATCGCCCGGATCGGGTTCTCCAGGGTCAGGTCGCGCATCACCGTGCCCGCCTCGATCATCCGCAGCACCAGGTCGGTGGCACCGACCTTGAGCAGCATCGTCGTCTCGGACATGTTCGAGTCGCCCACGATGACGTGCAGGCGCCGGTAACGCTCGGCGTCGGCGTGCGGCTCGTCGCGCGTGTTGATGATGGGCCGGGAGCGGGTGGTCGCCGAGGAGACACCCTCCCAGATGTGCTCGGCCCGCTGGCTCACGCAGTACACCGCACCGCGCGGCGTCTGCAGCACCTTGCCGGCACCGCAGAGCAACTGCCTCGTCACCAGGAACGGGATGAGGATGTCCGCGAGCCGCGAGAACTCCCCGTGCCGGGCCACGAGGTAATTCTCGTGACAGCCGTAGGAGTTGCCGGCGGAGTCGGTGTTGTTCTTGAAGAGGTAGACGTCGCCCGCGATTCCCTCCTCGTGCAGGCGTCGTTCGGCGTCCACCAGGAGTCCTTCGAGAATGCGCTCGCCCGCCTTGTCGTGGGTGACGAGTTCGATCACGTTGTCACATTCGGGTGTGGCGTATTCCGGATGCGATCCCACGTCGAGATAGAGGCGGGCCCCGTTGCGCAGAAAGACATTGCTGCTGCGGCCCCATGACACGACACGGCGGAAGAGGTACCGCGCCACCTCGTCAGGCGACAGGCGGCGCTGTCCCCTGAACGTGCACGTGACGCCGTACTCGTTCTCCAGCCCGAAAATGCGGCGGTCCATGACTGAACATTACGCCTGATGACCCGAACTGAAACGGGGTTCGACGGCACGGTTTGGATCATTTTCCGATGAAGCCGCAACCACCGCCGCCCGCACGGGAGCTGCGAGGACCCGTCCGGTGCACAGGAGGACGAGCAGCGACACACCGCCGGCCGCCGCGGGCACGGCGAACCCCCACAGTGCCCCACCGTGTTCCACGACCGGCCCCGCGAGGCCCGTCCCCACCGACGCACCCACCGTGAAGGTCGTCACCAGCCACGAGAACGCCTCCGTCACCGTCCCCCGCGGCGCGTGCACGTCGACGAGGACGAACGCACAGGCGATGCACGGCGCCAGGAACACACCCGCGACCACCGCGAGCAGCACCATGGCCACCACACCCGGCATCAGCGTCAACGGCAGGTAACACACCGCCAGCAGGGCCACCAGCAGCCGCAGCCGCCGCGCCGGGTCACCGGTCCACCGCCGCGCCCCGTACACGGCCCCGCCCACCAGCGCACCGAGCCCGAGCGCGGCCATCAGCCAGCCGTAGACGGCGTCACCGCCGTGCTCGTCCGCGTACGGCACGGACGCCACGGTGATCGACCCGAGCGCCATCCCGATGAACAGGAAAGCGCCCAGCAGCGCCAGCAGCCCCGACGAACGCAGCGCGCCCAGCCAGTGTGCCTCGCGCGGCGCCGACCGCCACGCACGCGAAGGCGGCGACGCCACCACGGACAGCGCCCCGAGGACACCCACCACGTTCAGCACGAGCAGCGCCACCTGCGGCGACCACAGCGACACGCACACCGTCACCAGCAGCGGCCCCACGGTGAACATGACCTCCTGGGCCACCGCGTCCATCGCGTACGCCGTGTGCACCTGGTCCTCCTTGCCCAGAACACTGGGCCACAACGCCCGCAGACCGCCCTCCAGCGGCGGCGTGAACAGCCCGGCGGCACCCACGGCGAGGTACGCGACGGCGACCTGGCCGGTCCCGGCGAAGGCGAAGACGCCCATGGCCAGCGCCGACACCACCGCGGCCGGCAACTGCACCCGCGGCTGCCCGTGCAGGTCCACCAGCCGCCCCAGCACGGGCTGGCCCACCGCGTTGGCGACGCCGTACACCGCGGCGAGCGCACCCGCGAGGCTGTACGAACCGCCCTCCGCGCGCACGAACAGCACGATCGCGATCGCCGCCGTCGCGTTGGGCAGCCGCCCCACGAGCGTGCCGACGAGCAGCCGGACGGCGTGCCGCGCCCGAAGAATGTCCAGGTACCCGGCGACCACGACCAGCCCCTTCCGAACGAGCCCCGCGAGGTTTTACGTATAACGTGTCCCGTCATACGTACCATGGCGGCTGTTCACGAGTCCAGACGACCAGACGAAAGCGCAGGCCGAACGGTGGCACGAGGCAGCACCCGCCCCACCAGCCGGGACGTCGCCCAGGCCGCGGGCGTCTCCCAGGCCGCCGTCTCCCTGGTCCTCGGCGACAAATGGCGCGGCCGGGTCTCGGAACCCACCGCACAGCGCGTCCGCGACGCCGCACGCCGGCTCGGATACCGCCCCAACCTCGCCGCCCGCAACCTCCGCCTCGGCCGCACCCGCACGGTCCTCCTGGTCGTCCCCGCCCTGACCACCGAGTTCTTCGCGGAGGTCTACACCGGCGCCGCACGAGTCGCCGCCGAACACGGCTTCGGAGTCGTCCTCTACCCCTCCCCCGAAGGCGTCGGCCCGGCCAGAGACCCCTTCGCCTCCGCCCAGGCCGCCCTCGACGGCGTCATCGCCTCCTCCATGGCCGCCGACGCACTCACCGCCATCCGGGGCGACCAGCTCCCCCTCGTCATGCTCGACAGCGACCCCGAAGGCAGCCTGGGCGCCGCCACCGTCAACCTCGACATCACCGACGGCATCCGCCAGGTCGCCGAACACCTCCTGAACCTCGGCCACCGCCGCTTCCTGCACCTCGCGGCCGACGTACCGTCGTGGACCTTCGAGATCCGCGCCCGCGAACTGGCCACACGGCTGGCGGACACCCCCGGCACCGACCTGCGCACCGCCCGCGCCCCCATCTCCATCGAGGGCGCCCTGACCGCCACCGAGGCCGCCCTCGCCGCTCCCGGACCCCGGCCCACCGCACTCGTCTGCGACGACGACAAACTGGCCGCCGGCGCATACAAGGCGGCGAGGCGGGCAGGGCTGCGCGTCCCGGACGACCTGTCGGTCACCGGCCTCGACGACCTCGGCCTCGCCACCGCCATCGACCCCGAGCTGACGACCGTACGCCTCGACGCGGAACTCTTCGGCGAGCGCGGGATGCGGGCTCTGCTGGCGGTCATGGAGGGACAGACCCCTGAGGAGGGCGACATCCCGGTGCACCTCGTCGTACGGGGCTCCACAGCACCGCCACAGAAAGACTGAGCGGCGCCAGAGCACATGGCCCGGCGCCGCTCGGAGGCTCTCGCGCAGCGGCTGCCCGCTACCCCTCGTCCTCGTCCGGGAGGGCCAGGTCCTCGGCCTCAGCCCCGACACCTGCACCCGAGTCCAGCAGCCGCGACAGCTGAGCCCCCACGATCCGCTTGAACTTCCGCTTCTGCGGCCGCGTACGGTCCAGCACCGCGACCTCCAGCCGCTCCGCCGGAATCTCCCGCTCACTGCCGTTCGTGTCCCGCGACAGCGCCTGCACCGCCAGCTTCAACGCCTCGGCCAGCGTCATGTCGTCACGGTGCCGCTGGTCCAGGTAACCGCTGATCTGCTCGGCGTTGCCCCCGACCGCGACCGAGCCGTGCTCGTCCACGATCGAACCGTCGTGCGGCAACCGGTAGATCTGGTCCCCGTCGGCACTCTCACCGACCTCGGCGACGACCAGCTCCACCTCGTACGGCTTCTCGGCCTGGCTGGAGAAGATCGTGCCCAGCGTCTGCGCGTAGACGTTGGCCAGACCGCGAGCCGTCACGTCGTCCCGGTCATAGGTGTAACCACGCAGGTCGGCGTAGCGCACACCACCGATCCGCAGATTCTCGTACTCGTTGTACTTGCCGGCGGCCGCGAAGCCGATCCGGTCATAGATTTCGCTGAACTTGTGCAGCGCACGGGACGGGTTCTCACCGACGAACACGATGCCGTCGGCGTACTGCAGCACGACCAGGCTGCGGCCACGCGCGATGCCCTTGCGGGCGTACTCCGCCCGGTCCGCCATCGCCTGCTGGGGTGAGACATAGAACGGCGTCGACACCGGTTATCCGTCCCTTTCTGGAGAAGTCACTGAACCACCTGACAACACGACCGACCGCGCCCGCTACAGCAACGCGGCCCGCGGACCGTCGGGCTGCTCCAGCCGCCGCTCCAGCACCGAGCGGGCGAGCCCCGAAGCCTCGTCCTCACTCAGCCGGCGGAAGCCGTCCTCGGTGATCACAGTGATGATCGGGTAGATCCGGCGCGCGACGTCGGGACCACCGGTCGCCGAGTCGTCGTCCGCCGCGTCGTAGAGCGCCTGCACCACGAGCGTCGTGGCCTGCTCCTCGGTCAGGTCCTCCCGGTAGAGCTTCTTCATCGCCCCACGGGCGAAGATCGACCCCGAACCGGTGGTCGCGTAGCTCTGCTCCTCCGACCGACCGCCCGTCACGTCGTACGAGAAGATCCGCCCCCGGCCCCGGTCCACGTCGTAACCGGCGAACAGCGGCACCACGGCCAGCCCCTGCATCGCCATGCCCAGGTTCGACCGGATCATCGTGGACAGGCGGTTAGCCTTGCCCTCCAGGGACAGCTGCGCGCCCTCGACCTTCTCGAAGTGCTCCAGCTCCAGCTGGAACAGCTTCACCATCTCCACGGCCAGACCCGCCGTACCGGCGATGCCCACCGCCGAGTACTCGTCGGCCGGGAAGACCTTCTCGATGTCGCGCTGGGCGATCATGTTGCCCATCGTGGCCCGCCGGTCACCGGCGAGGACCACACCACCGGGGAACGTCACCGCCACGATCGTCGTCCCGTGCGGCGCCTCGACGACACCCTGCACCGGGGGCAGCTGCCGGTTGCCCGGGAGCATCTCCGGCTGGTGCTCGCCGAGGAAGTCCATGAAGGAGGAGGACCCAGGCGTCAGGAAGGCAGCTGGTAGACGCCCGGTGCTACGAGTGTTGGCTTCCACGCGTTTCCTTCCAGGTAGTCGGCAGCTCGGTTCATCACGTCGGGGTCATCCCTCAACAGGCCGAGGCCGGAATTGCAGTTGAAGCACAGTACGCCACGGACCCTACCCGTCTTGTGGCAGTGATCCACATGAACGGCGGGCGCCTTGAGACAGATCACGCAGAGGCCCTTCTGAGAGCCGACCATCGCGTCACGCTCGGCCTCGGTGAGACCGTAACGGCGCTGCAGGTGACGTGCCCGCCCCGCAACGGCCCGGCACGCCTTGCAACGCGTCGACACCCCGTCCGAGGCCGTCGCGTTGCGATGCCACTCGCTCCACGGCTTGACCTCGTCACAGCCCAGGCAGTGCTTGCACCCCTCGGGCACGTCCGCTCGACGAACCTTCTTGCCCTGGGCCTCCCGACGACGGCGGTATGCCTCGGCCCCGCATTCGCGGCAACGGTCCTGAAATCTGTCGAGCTTGGACCTGTTGGCCGCGAATGCGCTGGTAGGCAGAGTCCGCTTGCATGCCGAGCACTTCTTCTCGGCATCCAAATTGGACATTCAGGCCTATTCCCCACCTTTTTGGACAAATGACCGCACGAAGTCCTCGGCATTCTCTTCCAAGACATCGTCGATTTCGTCCAGAACGGAGTCCACGTCGTCGTTCAGCTTCTCCTGGCGTTCCTTGAGGTCCTCGGAGGCCTGCGCGTCCTGCGCCTGCTCCTCGACCTCCTCGTTGGACCGGGTGGCCTTCTGCTGTCCGCCGCCGGTGTCCTTGGTCGCCATAACCCTCACCCCGCTCGGTTCGCCCGACACAGTTGCTCGGTCAAGATCAGACCCTACAAGCCGGGTCCGACATCGGCCCCGCGTTTCTCCAACGAACGGGGGCCATCTCGATGGTTCCCGGACGGGGTGGGTTTCCACCCCGTCCGGCGGTCTCGTTCGTGTACCCGTTCCGTGCGCTCACCCGCCGGTGAGGACCCTGACCAGGTCTTCCGCGGTGCGGCAGCGGTCCAGGAGCTCCTTGACGTGATTACGCGTTCCGCGAAGCGGTTCCAGGGTTGGGACCCGCTGGAGGGAGTCCCGGCCCGGCAGATCGAAGATCACCGAATCCCAGGAGGCGGCAGCGACGTCGTCCGCGTACTGCTCCAGGCAGCGTCCGCGGAAGTAGGCGCGGGTGTCCTCGGGCGGCTTCGTGCGGGCGCGCTCGACCTCGTTCTCGTCCAGGAGCCGCTTGATGCGGCCGCGGTCGACCAGGCGGTTGTAGAGGCCCTTGTCGGGCCGTACGTCGGCGTACTGGAGGTCGACGAGGTGCAGCCGGGCGGCGTCCCAGTCGAGCTCGTCTCGGCGTCGGTAGCCCTCCATGAGTTCCCGCTTGGCGACCCAGTCGAGTTCGCCGGCGAGGCTCATCGGGTCGTTCTCGAGCCGGTTGAGGGTGTCCTCCCAGCGGCCGAGGACGTCCTTGGTCTGGTCGTCGACGTCGGCGCCGTAGCGTTCCTCCACGTATTTGCGGGCCAGCTCGTAGTACTCCATCTGGAGCTGGACGGCGGTGAGTGTGCGGCCGCTGCGGAGGGTGACCAGGCGTTTCAGGGACGGGTCGTGGGAGACCTGGTGGAGAGTGCGTACGGGCTGGTCCACGGCCAGGTCGACGGCGATGAACCCGTCTTCGATCATGGAGAGGACCAGGGCCGTCGTGCCCAGTTTCAGGTAGGTGGAGATCTCCGACAGGTTGGCGTCGCCGATGATCACGTGGAGGCGCCGGTACTTCTCGGCGTCCGCGTGCGGTTCGTCCCGGGTGTTGATGATGGGCCGCTTGAGCGTCGTCTCCAGGCCCACCTCGACCTCGAAGTAGTCGGCGCGCTGGCTGATCTGGAAGCCGTGTTCGTGGCCGTCCTGGCCGATGCCGACGCGGCCGGCGCCGGTGAATACCTGGCGGGAGACGAAGAAGGGCGTCAGGTGGCGCACGATGTCCGAGAAGGCGGTCTCCCGCTTCATCAGGTAGTTCTCGTGCGTGCCGTAGGAGGCGCCCTTGTTGTCGGTGTTGTTCTTGTAGAGGTGGATGGGCTGGGCGCCGGGGAGCTGGGCGGCCCGTTCGGCCGCCTCGGCCATGATGCGTTCGCCGGCCTTGTCCCACAGGACCGCGTCGCGGGGGTTGGTGACCTCCGGGGCGCTGTACTCGGGGTGGGCGTGGTCGACGTAGAGCCGTGCTCCGTTGGTGAGGATGACGTTGGCGAGGCCGATGTCCTCGTCGGTGAGCTGGCTGGAGTCGGCGGCCTCCCGGGCGAGGTCGAAGCCTCGCGCGTCCCGCAGCGGGTTCTCCTCCTCGAAGTCCCAGCGGGCCCGGCGGGCCCGGTGCATCGCCGCCGCGTAGGCGTTGACGATCTGGGATGAGGTGAGCATGGCATTGGCGTTGGGGTGGCCGGGGACGGAGATTCCGTACTCCGTCTCGATGCCCATTACTCGCCGTACGGTCATGCGGCCCTCCTTGCCCGGCGGCGCCCGTGGTGGGCGCCGCTCAAGTACCGCTGGCGCTCCGATGCGTGTGCGGTGCCCGTCCCCGCACTGCGCGACTCGGCGGTATGGAAGAGCCTAGAACGCCTTTGCGCTGGTGGGGAGATCATTTGCGGCATTGCCTTGCTCCAGTCGGGGCTCCGGAAAACAGTCGGCTGCGGGTACCCGCTGAGGGCACCCGCAGCCGCCCCGCTTTTACAGGTACTGACCGGTGTTCGCCACCGTGTCGATGGAGCGTCCGGTGTCGGCGCCCTGCTTTCCGGTGACGAGCGTACGGATGTACACGATCCGTTCGCCCTTCTTTCCGGAGATGCGGGCCCAGTCGTCCGGGTTGGTGGTGTTGGGCAGGTCCTCGTTCTCCTTGAACTCGTCCACGCAGGCCTGGAGGAGGTGGGAGACGCGGAGGCCCTTCTGGTTCTTTTCGAGGAAGTCCTTGATCGCCATCTTCTTGGCGCGGCCCACGATGTTCTCGATCATGGCGCCGGAGTTGAAGTCCTTGAAGTAGAGGACTTCCTTGTCGCCGTTGGCGTAGGTGACCTCGAGGAAGCGGTTCTCCTCGGATTCGGCGTACATCTGTTCCACCGCCGTCTGGATCATGCTCTGGACGGTGGCCGCCTTGTCCTTCTCGTGTTCGGCGAGGTCCTCGACGTGGAGCGGGAGGCGTTCGGTGAGGTACTTCCCGAAGATGTCCTTGGCCGCTTCGGCGTCCGGACGCTCGATCTTGATCTTCACGTCGAGCCGGCCGGGGCGCAGGATGGCGGGGTCGATCATGTCCTCGCGGTTGGAGGCGCCGATCACGACCACGTTCTGCAGGCCTTCCACGCCGTCGATCTCGGCGAGCAGCTGCGGGACGATGGTGTTCTCCACGTCGGAGCTGACGCCGGAGCCGCGGGTGCGGAAGAGGGATTCCATCTCGTCGAAGAAGACGATGACGGGGGTTCCCTCGCTGGCCTTTTCACGGGCTCGCTGGAAGACGAGGCGGATCTGTCGCTCGGTCTCGCCGACGTACTTGTTGAGGAGCTCGGGGCCCTTGATGTTGAGGAAGAAGCTCTTGCCGGCGGCCTGGCCGGTCACTTCGGCGACCTTCTTGGCCAGTGAGTTGGCGACCGCCTTGGCGATGAGTGTCTTGCCGCATCCGGGGGGCCCGTAGAGCAGGACGCCCTTGGGGGGACGGAGCTCGTGCTCCTTGAAGAGGTCGGGGTAGAGATAGGGGAGCTCGACCGCGTCGCGGATCATCTCGATCTGTCCGCCGAGGCCGCCGATCTGCTCGTAGCCGATGTCGGGGACCTCTTCGAGGACGAGTTCCTCGACCTCGCTCTTGGGGACGACCTCGTAGACGTAGCCGGAGCGGGGTTCGAGCAGGAGGGCGTCGCCGGGGCGGATGGTGACGCCCCGCAGCGGCTCGGCGAGCCGCACCACGCGCTCCTCGTCGGTGTGCCCGAGCACCAGGGCTCGCTCGCCGTCCTCGAGGATCTCCTTGAGGGTGACGATGTCGCCGACGCTCTCGTACTCCATGGCCTCGACCACGTTGAGTGCTTCGTTGAGCATCACTTCCTGGCCGCGTCGTAGCTCTTCGAGCTCGACGCTCGGGCTGACGTTCACCCGGAGTTTGCGGCCGCCGGTGAAGATGTCGGCGGTGTCGTCCTCGTTCGCTTGCAGGAAGACGCCGAAGCCTGCCGGTGGCTGGGCCAGCCGGTCGACCTCCTCCTTGAGGGCCACGATCTGGTCGCGGGCCTCGCGGAGGGTGCTGGCGAGTCGCTCGTTCTGGGCGGACACGCCGGCCAGGTTGGTCTGCAGTTCGACGATCCGCTCTTCGAGAATTCTCGTGTGTCGCGGAGATTCGGCGAGCTTGCGTCGCAGGACGGCGATCTCCTGCTCAAGGTAGGCCACCTGCCCGGCCGGGTCCTCGGACCCGCGTCCCGGGCGGATGCCGCGGTTCATGTCGTCGTCGTGGGCTGCCACGGTCCTCACCTCCTCCAAGGGGAGCTGGACGCTTCCAGACCCTACCTGGGTGGGTGTCGATTGAAACCCCTAGATCACAAAGACTGTCGGGGTGTGTCCGATCTTCACCCTTGCGCTCTCCCTCACGCCAGGGGAATACCCACGGAACGTGGATGGAACCCAGGCGGAGGTAGGGTCGAAGCGTTCAACACCCGTCAGAGCTGGCCGGATTCCCGAACGGCTCGGGCGCAGGAAACGGCAGGAGAGATGAGCGTGCAGCAGGAGGCCGGAGTCGACGGCGAGGCCCTGGAGGTCTGGATCGACCAGGACCTGTGTACCGGTGACGGCATCTGTGCGCAGTACGCGCCCGAGGTGTTCGAGCTGGACATCGATGGTCTGGCCTATGTGAAGGGCGTCGGCGACGAGCTGCTGCAGAGTCCGGGGGCGGCAACGCCCGTGCCGTTGCCGCTTCTCACGGATGTGGTCGACTCCGCGAAGGAGTGTCCGGGTGAGTGCATCCATGTGCGTCGCGTTTCGGACAGGGCCGAGGTCTACGGCCCGGACGCAGAGTGACCAAAATGTAACTCAATACATACGCTGAGTGACCGTCGTTTGTTGGGTCACACCATCTGCCCCGGGGTTACCGGGGTCATCGGTCATACGGTGCGTGCCTGGGACGGCGTGTCGCGGACGAACGCGCCGTTCTCCCACTGCCACTTCACGTCGTCGGTGACGTCGGGGCAGCAACTGGGCACGTCGGCCGACGAGTAGCCGAGCAGCGTGGCGTGGACTTCGCCGCCGCGTACGGCGAGGACGGTGGCCGTCCGGCGGTCCGCCGGGTCCACGAGGGTGGCCACGACGCGGGGCTTGGCGTCGTCGGTGCCGCGGGTGAGGACGTAGACGCCGTCGGGCGGGGTGCCCATGGGGGCGTCGCAGTGCACCACCGCCACCGTCTCGGGCCGGCCGTCGCCGTCGAGGTCGCCGGTCGCCTTCTTCTGCACCACGGCCTTGACCGGACCGCACTCCAGGGGGAACGCCACAGCGGCCGGGTCGGGCGGCGCGTTGTGCGCGGGGGCGTTCTTCGGTTCGGCGCCGGGCGTCTGTGCCGCGGTCGCGGCGTCGGGCTGCAGGACCGAGGAGAGGGCGACCACCGCGGCGAGGGCCGTGGCGGTGGCGACCCAGTGGATCGGGCGGGTGTGCGTGTGGGACAGGTCCGGAACGGCGGGGTGCTGCACGAGGAGTGTCTCCTGTGAGGGCTGTGCCGGCGGGGGGGTGGCCAGCATCGTGCCACACGTCACAGTGCGGGGGAACGGCGGGGTGGGTACTGGGGGTGTTTCCCGTGGCCTCGTGGCTTTGTCTTCTGGCGCCGTGTGGGTCAATACGGCGACGCCGTGGTGGAGTTCCCGGTTCGGTCCGGGAACTCCACCACAGCGTCGGTGCGTTGTACGGGGCGCGGGCCGTGTCAGCGGCCGGAGCCTCCGCCGGCGTTGGGACCGTCGTAGTCCTCGCCGTAGGCGCCCTTGGCGGGGCGGCGGCGGCGCATGGGCGGCTCGACGCCGTCGGCGAGGCGGCGGGCGGTGAGCAGGAAGCCGGTGTGGCCGATCATGCGGTGGTCGGGGCGGACGGCGAGGCCCTCGACGTGCCAGTTGCGGATCATGGTCTCCCAGGAGGTCGGCTCGTTGAAGCAGCCGATCTCGCGGATGGACTCGACGGTCCGGGCGAGCTGGGTGGTGGTGGCCACGTAGCAGCACAGGATGCCGCCGGGCACGAGCGCCTTCTTGACGACGTCCAGGCACTCCCAGGGGGCGAGCATGTCGAGGATGACGCGGTCGACGTCGGCGTCGGACAGGTTGTCCTGGAGGTCGCCGACGGTGAGCTGCCAGGCGGGGTGCGGGCCGCCGAAGTAGCGTTCGACGTTCTGCTTCGCGATGTCGGCGAAGTCCTCGCGGCGCTCGTAGGAGTGCAGCATGCCCTGGTCGCCGATGGCGCGCAGCAGGAAGCTGCTGAGGGAGCCGGAGCCGACGCCGGCCTCGACGACGCGTGCGCCGGGGAAGATGTCGGCGAAGGCGAGGATCTGCCCCGCGTCCTTCGGGTAGACGACGGCTGCCCCTCGGGGCATGGACAGGACGTAGTCGGGGAGCAGGGGGCGCAGCGCGAGGTAGGCGACGTTCCCGGTGGTGCGGACAACGCTGCCCTCGGGAGCACCGATCAGTTCGTCGTGGGGGAAGGAACCCTTGTGGGTGTGGAAGTTCTTCCCGGCCTCGAGCGTGAACGTGTAGTGGCGGCCCTTGGGGTCGGTCAGCTGAACCTGGTCCCCGACCTTGAAGGGCCCGCGCCTGCGGGCGGCACCGGTCGGTTCGGACATGTGACCAGCCTACCGGTCCTCGGCGGGGCCGCCGACCACTGCTTTGGGAGAGCGGTTCTCAGGACGGGCGGGCCATCGCCTTGACGAAGGCGCGCTCGACGTCGGCGGCGGAGAGGACGCCGTAGATCTCGCCGGTCTCCTCGACCACCAGGTACTCGGTCGCCGGGTTGGCGCGCAGGGCGTCCAGGAGCTCCTCGCCGGACAGCTCAGCCGAGACGCGCATGCCGTCGGTGAGGTCCTGGGCGAGGGTGCTCACCGCGACCCAGGGCCGGCGGTGCTCGGGTACGCCGACGATGGCGGCCTCGCGGACCAGTGAGACGGGGGCGCCGTCGGCGTCGACGACGACCAGGGCGCGGGCCCCGGAGGCGTTGGCCCGGCGCAGCGCCTCGGAGAGCGGGGTGTCGGCCGGCACGGGGACGGCGCGCCGGGTGAGGGCGCGGGCGCGCAGCTCGGGCAGGTGCTCGCGCAGGCGGGCCATGCGGAGGCTGTTTCCTGCGCCGGTCCAGATGATCGCGGCGAGGATCGCGGCGAGCAGGGCGTCCATGACGGTGTCCATGCCGACGTCGTCGGCGGCGCCGGAACCGAGGGACTGGGTGAGCAGGGGCAGGCCGATCAGGACGGCGATGGCGAGCGCCCGGCCGACCCAGGCGGCGGCGATCGTGCCGTTCATCGGCTTGCCGGTGATCTTCCAGACGACGGCGCGGAGCATCCGGCCGCCGTCGAGTGGGAGGCCGGGCAGCAGGTTGAAGGCGGCCACGAGGAGGTTGGAGATCATCAGGCCGGCCAGCAGGACGCCGGGGACCGAGTCGGGTTCGACGGGCAGGAGGGCGGCGTAGAAGACGCCGGCGAGGACGAGGGAGAGCAGGGGGCCGACGAAGGCCAGCACGAACTCCCGGCCGGGGGTCTCGGCCTCCTTCTCGATCTCGGAGACGCCGCCGAAGAACTGGAGCTGGATGCGGCGCACCGGGAGCTTGAAGCGGAGGGCGGCGACGGTGTGGGCGAGCTCGTGGACGAGGACGGAGGCGTAGAAGGCGACGGCGAAGAAGAGGGAGACCAGGTAGCGGGCGGCGCCGAGCTCGGGCAGTACGCGGTCGAGCTGTCCGCCGAAGACCCAGGTGATCAGGGCGGCGACCAGGAACCAGCTGGGCGCGACGTACACGGGTACGCCGAAGGGCCGGCCCATGAGCAGGCCGCCGCCGGGTTCGGGCTTGCGCTGCGGGGGCCTGGCCGGGCCGGTGCCGCCGTCGCCGTGGGCGTTCGCGCGGGGGTGCTGGGCGGGGGTGCGGCCCGGGTGGGAATCGGCGCGGGGATGGCCGGGGTGGGTGTCGCGGTCGCCGTGACCGTGGTGCGCGGGCGCGTGGGCGGGGGGCTGCGAGGTCCGCGGGTCGGGGGCCGGGTTCGGGTCCGGGGTCCTTTCCGGGGCGGCGTCGTCGGGGGTCTTTCCCTCGGGCTCGCCGTGTGCGGGGGCGGCTCCTTCGGGGGTCTCCCCCTGGGCCCCGGGGCTCGACGCCTTTCGGAGCGGCGTTTCGCGAGCAGGCGTCTCGGGAGTTGTGGCTCCGCGAGCCGGCGTCCCGGCGCCCGCGGACTCCGGAGCCGAACCGGCGGAACGGGGTGACGGCTCGGGGCCCGGCGCATCGGCACCGGACGGCTCGGGCCCCGACGACTCAGGGCCGGCGTCCTGGGCGTGCGGCCCGGAGGCAGGCGTCGCGGGGTCCGGCGTGCCGGGGGCGGGTGTGTTCGCACTCGGCGTAGCAGGGGGGTCGTCCGCGCCCGTCGTCGGCGAGCGGTCACCGGTCGGGTCGGTGGCCGTTCGGGCGGGGTCGCCGTGGGCCTCCTCCGCCGTCCGGGGTCCGTCCGCGGGCCGTTCCCCGGGCGGGCCGGATTCCGCGGGCTCCGGCCGGGCGGAGCCGGTGGCCGGGGCAGTGGGTCCTGCCTGGGGCTCGGCCGACTCGTCGTTGCCGGGGCGCGGCTGCCCGCTCCCGCCGCTCACGTCCACGGTGTCCCCTCGTTCGAAGCGTCTCCCGCGCCTGCCGGGCGGGAGGGTACTCGTGTCGATGGTATGCGTCCGCCGCGGCCCGTTCCGCCCCGGCACCCCACTGGTTCCCTTCCGTCGCACGGGTCATGACCGCGAGGTGGGTCACTGTCAGTGGCGGGCCGTAAGGTCTGTGGGCATGGAGACGAGCATCGAGGATGTCGCCGAGGACGCCGGCGCACCCGCCCGACCGGCGGTGACGGCGGCGGTGGAGCACGCGGACGCGGTGACGGACACGGCGGCGCCGGACACGGCCCCGGCGCGCGTGCCCACGGCGCCCGCCTCGCTCTCCCCTTCCCGGGCCGGCGATTTCATGCAGTGCCCGCTGTTGTACCGGTTCCGGGTCATCGACCGGCTCCCGGAGAAGCCGAGCGAGGCGGCGACGCGGGGCACGCTGGTGCACGCGGTGCTGGAGCGGCTCTTCGACGCCCCGGCGGGCGAGCGCACCGCGCCGCGGGCGAAGTCGCTGGTCCCGGGCCAGTGGGACCGGCTGCGGGAGAGCCGGCCGGAGCTCGGTGAGCTGTTCGCGGACGACCCGGAGGGTGAGCGTCTGGCGCAGTGGCTGAGCGAGGCGGAGCGGCTCGTCGAGCGCTGGTTCACCCTGGAGGACCCGAGCCGGCTGGAGCCCGCGGAGCGGGAGCTGTTCGTCGAGGCCGAGCTGGACTCCGGGCTGCGGCTGCGCGGCATCATCGACCGGGTCGACGTCGCCCCCACCGGCGAGGTGCGCATCGTCGACTACAAGACGGGCAAGGCGCCCCGTCCCCAGTACGCCGAGGGCGCGCTGTTCCAGATGAAGTTCTACGCGCTGGTCGTCTGGCGGTTGAAGAAGGTCGTCCCGCGGCGGCTGCAGCTCGTCTACCTCGGCAGTGGTGACGTGCTCACCTACGACCCGGTCCCGGCCGACCTGGAGCGGGTCGAGCGCAAGCTGCTGGCGCTGTGGGAGGCCATCCGGCTGGCGACCGAGACCGGCGACTGGCGGCCGCGTCCCACGAAGCTGTGCGGCTGGTGCGACCACCAGGCGCACTGCCCGGAGTTCGGCGGTACTCCCCCGCCCTACCCGCTGCCGGTGAGGGCGGCCGAGTCCGGCGGCACCGAGCAGGGCAGAATGGGGCCGGACTAGCGAAGGAGACTTACGTGGCCATCCGCGTCCTACTGGTCGACGACCAGCCGCTGCTGCGCACGGGCTTCCGGATGATTCTGGAGGCGGAGCAGGACCTCGCGGTCGTCGGCGAGGCCGGAGACGGCCTCCAGGCACTCGACCAGGTGCGGGCGTTGCAGCCCGACGTCGTGCTGATGGACATCCGCATGCCGCGGATGGACGGTGTGGAGGCGACCCGGCAGATCACCGGCCCCGAGCGGGACGGGCCGGCGAAGGTGCTGGTGCTGACCACTTTCGACCTCGACGAGTACGTGGTGGAGGCGTTGAAGGCGGGCGCCAGCGGGTTCCTGCTGAAGGACGCCCCGGCGGGCGAACTGGTGCAGGCGATCCGTGTGGTGGCGAACGGCGAGGCGATGCTCGCGCCGAGCATCACCAGGCGGCTGCTCGACAAGTACGCCACGCATCTGCCCTCCGGGGAGGAGCCGGTTCCGGACACCCTGCACACGCTGACCGAGCGTGAGGTGGAGGTGCTGAAGCTGGTGGCCCGCGGTCTGTCCAACGCGGAGATCGCCGCCGACCTCTTCGTCAGCGAGACCACCGTCAAGACGCACGTGGGTCATGTGCTGACCAAGCTGGGCCTGCGCGACCGGGTGCAGGCCGCCGTGTACGCCTACGAGAGCGGTCTGGTGCGCCCCGGCGCACAGTAGCCCGCCGCGCTCGCGGCGCGGGATCACGGGCACGCGCTCCCGACGCGAACCACGAAGGGCGCCCCTCCTGGCCGGAGGGGCGCCCTTCGTGGTTTCGGTCCGGCGGGTCAGCCGCTCACACCCCGGCCCAGCTCCCACACCTGGAGCGTGGAGGAGGAGTTGAGGAGGTAGGCCGTGCCCGTGATGTCGTCCCGGGCGGCGACGTACTGCTTGCCCTGCCACAGCGGGATCACCGGTACGTCGGTCGCGGTGATGTCCTGGATCTCGGTGAGGCTGTCCACGGCGGAGAGCCGGTCGGCCTCGCGACGGGACTCGGGGATCAGGGTGTTGCGGATCTCCGGGTTCGCGTACGGCGAGTTGAGGGTGTTGTCCTTGTCGAGGAACGGTGCGATGAAGTTGTCGGCGTCCGGGAAGTCGGGGAACCAGCCCATGCCGAAGACGTCGTACTCGCCCTTCAGTTCCGCCGGGCGGAACTTGTCCCAGGGCAGGCCCTCGATGTCGACGTCGAAGAGACCGCTGTCGTTGAGCTGCTTCTGCAGCACCTCGAACTCCTGCTTGGTCGCGGCTCCGTAGTGGTCCGTCGTGTAGTGCATCGTCAGCTTCACCGGCGTCTCGATGCCCGCGTCCTCCAGCATGGCCTTGGCCTTGGGCACGCTGGGGTCGCCGTACTTGTTGAAGAACGAGTTGGAGTGACCGGTGACGGTGGCGGGCACCATCGAGTACAGCGGCTCGGCCTGGGAGCCGTAGACCTGGGAGACGAGGGCGCTGCGGTCGATGAGCTGGGCCATCGCCTGGCGGACGGCCTTGTCCTTCACCGTCGGCGCGTCCGTGTTGAAGCCCAGGTAGCGGATCTCCAGACCGGCGACCTCGATCAGGTCGACCTTGCTGTCCGTGGAGGTGGAGAGCTTCCGGATCTGGTCCGGCGTCATCGTGCGGGCCATCACGTCGATGTCGCCCTTGTCGATCGCGGTGCCCATGGCCTCGGCGTCCTCGAAGGACACGATCTCGACCTTGTCGTTGTTCACCTCGAGGCTCCCCTTGTAATTGGGGTTCTTGGTGAACACGGCCTTCGTCATCACGTCGCCGTCGACCTCGGCCTTCATCGTGTACGGCCCGGAGCCGTCCAGTTCGAAGCCCTCGCGCAGCTTGTCCTTCTCGTAGACGTCCTTGTTGACGATGCCGGCGACCGGGGTCGACAGCTTGTACGGGAAGGTGGCGTCCGCGGTGTTGAGGTGGAAGATGACCTCGCGGTCGCCCTGCGTCTCGACGGTGTCGACGGTCGACAGCAGGCCGTACACCTGGCTGTCGGCCTCGATGGACAGGGCGCGTTCGATGGAGTACTTGACGTCCTCCGCGGTGATGGCGTCGCCGTTGGCGAACTTCAGGCCGTCACGCAGGGTGCAGGCGTAGCGCTCGTTGCCGGTGTCGGTGAATCCGCACTTCTCGGCGGCCTCGGGGACGGGTTCGCCGTCGCCTCGGGGCTGGATCATCAGGGTCTGCGTGGTCTGACGCAGGATGTTCCAGGTGCCGACATCGTAGGCGAACGCCGGGTCGAGGGGCGCGGGCGCGTCCTTCGAGGCGGTGAACCGGTCCGTGGTGCCGACGACGATCGCGTCCCCGCCGCCGCTGCCGCTGTCGGACCCGCCACAGGCGGCGAGTACCGGCGCGAGCAGGCCGACGGCGGCCGGCAGCACCAAAGTCTTGCGGTTCATGCTCGAGTTTCTCCAGAGCTGTCGGTCCGTGTATCCGGCATGCAGGGGTGTCGCGGCGGATCACGGGGGTAGTGGCCGATGTTCTCGCGACGAGGTTAGTCCGCGCCCGCAGGGGGGTTCGCAGCCACCGGAGTTGGGGGCTCATCACGGAGCGAAACCGGGTGTGGACGCACCGAAAACCCGACAGTGGAAGGATTAGTGCAGGGTTTCACCAATCGGGACACAAGGGCGCCTCGACAACGTTCGCCAAGCGTCGGGCAGCACAGCCAAGCCCTCCTGTCGACCCCTGATAGCGTGGCGAACGTCACAGGCGCGGGTTGGTCGACGGGCCTGAAATTCGGCCATCCGGAGCGGTGGCATTTCCCCGGGAACGCTTAGCGCATTTGTGTCATCAGACCGCGTAGAAATGTCAGGTCGACATCTTCCAGCGAGCCGACCACCGTGCGCCGGACTCCCGGGGTAATGGGGGCCACCGAGGGCACGGCCACGACGTGGCAGCCCGCGGCCTCCGCGGCGGCGACGCCCGTCGCGGTGTCCTCGACGACGGCGCACCGGGCCGGGTCCACGCCGAGGCCGGCCGCGGCGGCCAGGTACGGGTCCGGGTGGGGCTTGGTCCGGGGTACCTCGTCGCCGGCCACGGTCAGGCCGAAGTGCTGGGGGCCAAGCGAGGCCAGCACGCGGTCGATGATGCGCCGATGGGAGGCGGAGACCAGGGCCGTGGGGATCTCGTGCGCGGACAGCTCCCCGAGCAGCCGGGCGGCTCCCGGCATGAGCGGCAGGGTGCGGCCGATGCGTTCCTCGAAGCCGTCGTTGAGCAGCACGCTGAGTTCGGCGAGTGTGATGTCGGCCCCGGTGGCCTCGATCAGGAATCCGGCGCTGCGGCTCATGGGGCCGCCGACGACCACGTGTCGCCAGGAGTCGTCGAGGGTGTGGCCGAGGGAGGCGAAGACCTCGACCTCGACGTCCCACCAGAAGCCCTCGGTGTCCACCAGGGTGCCGTCCATGTCGAGGAGCACGGCCTGCAGGGCGGAGCCTTCGGCCGTACGGGTTCCGAGCGCGGGGACCGTACTGGTCATCCACGTACCTCCTTGAAGGGACGATCAGGCCGGTTCCCACGAAGGGAACCGGCCTGCAGTGGACCGACCAGTGTACGTCGTGCGGGACGGGAACGCCTGGTGTGGCCCGTGGAGCTGTACTGAGGCTGTGCCGAGCTCCTAGCGGGCGTTGAAGTACTTGGCCTCCGGGTGGTGGATCACGATGGCGTCGGTGGACTGCTCGGGGTGGAGCTGGAACTCCTCCGACAGGTGGACGCCGATGCGCTCCGGCTGGAGCAGGTCGGCGATCTTGGCGCGGTCCTCCAGGTCCGGGCAGGCGCCGTAGCCGAGGGAGAAGCGAGCGCCCCGGTACTTCAGGGCGAACATGTCCTCCATCTGGGCCGGGTCCTCACCGCCGAAGCCGAGTTCGGCGCGGACGCGGGCGTGCCAGTACTCGGCGAGGGCCTCGGCGAGCTGGACGGACAGGCCGTGCAGTTCGAGGTAGTCGCGGTAGGCGTTGGCCTCGAACATGCGGGCCGTCTCCTCGCCGATGCGGGAGCCGACCGTGACGACCTGGAAGCCGACGACGTCGGTCTCCCCGGACTCCTCCGGACGGAAGAAGTCGGCCAGGCACAGCCGCCGGCCGCGGCGCTGGCGCGGGAAGGTGAACCGGGTGCGCTCGTTTCCGTCGTCGTCGAGGACGATCAGGTCGTCGTCCTTCGAGACGCAGGGGAAGTAGCCGTGGACCACGGCCGCCTCCAGGAGGTTGTCCGTCTGGAGGCGGTCCAGCAGACCGCGCAGCCGCGGCCGTCCCTCGGTCTCGACCAGCTCCTCGTACGAGGGACCCTCGCCGGTGCGGGCCTGCTTGAGGCCCCACTGGCCCTTGAAGAGGGCGCCCTCGTCGAGCCAGGAGGCGTACTCCTTGAGCTGGATGCCCTTGACCACACGCGTGCCCCAGAAGGGCGGCTCGGGGACGGGGTTGTCGGTGGCGACGTCCGAGCGGACGTGCCCTTCTTCGGGCCGCTCCTCGATCTCGACGGTGGCCGCCTTGACGCGGCGTTGCTTCAGCTCGGGGAGTTTGGCGCCGGGCACGCCGCGCTTGATGCCGATCAGGGCGTCCATCAGGCGCAGGCCCTCGAAGGCGTCGCGGGCGTAGCGGACCTCGCCGTCGTAGACCTCGTGGAGGTCCTG
>NZ_JAGMUF010000129.1:292282-295611 GCF_019049125.1 Streptomyces sp. AC602_WCS936
CACCTTCATGCCGTCCAACAGCGTGTCGTTGACGATGCCGAGTGCCGGACGCTCGGTCAGGGCCGCGTCCAGGTCGGCCTCCAGACCGTTCTTCTCACCGTCGATGATGCGCCGCTTGAGCCGCTCCTCCAGCGGCAACGCGGCCAGCTCCTCCGCCTTGGACGCCCGCAGCGACTTCGCGGTGGCGCCCTCGAACAGCTGCATCAGCTTCTGCAGCGGGTCGTAGCCCTCACGGCGGCGGTCGTAGATCAGGTCCAGAGCCGTCTGCACCTGCTCCTCGTCGAACCGGGCGATCGGCAGGATCTTGCTCGCGTGCACGATCGCCGAATCCAGGCCCGCCTTCACGCACTCGTCCAGGAACACACTGTTGAGCAGGATGCGGGCGGCCGGGTTCAGACCGAAGGAGATGTTCGACAGACCCAGCGTGGTCTGCACGTCCGGATGCCGCTTCTTCAGCTCCCGGATGCCCTCGATCGTCGCGATGCCGTCCTTGCGGGACTCCTCCTGCCCGGTGCAGATGGTGAACGTCAGACAGTCCACGAGGATGTCCGACTCGTGGATGCCCCAGTTCCCGGTCAGGTCGGCGATCAGCCGCTCGGCGATCTCCACCTTCTTCTCCGCCGTACGGGCCTGGCCCTCCTCGTCGATGGTCAGCGCGATCAGCGCCGCACCATGCTCCCGGGCCAGCGCGGTCACCTTCGCGAACCGGGACTGCGGACCCGCACCGTCCTCGTAGTTCACCGAGTTGATCACCGCACGGCCGCCGAGCTTCTCCAGCCCCGCCCGGACGACGTCGACCTCGGTGGAGTCCAGCACGATGGGCAGCGTCGACGCGGTCGCGAACCGGCCCGCCAGCTCCTCCATGTCGGCCACGCCGTCCCGGCCCACGTAGTCCACGCACAGGTCCAGCATGTGCGCGCCCTCGCGGATCTGGTCCCGGGCCATCTCCACACAGTCGTCCCAGCGGCCCTCCAGCATCGCCTCACGGAACTTCTTCGACCCGTTCGCGTTCGTCCGCTCACCGATCGCCAGGTAGGAGGTGTCCTGCCGGAACGGCACCGACTGGTACAGGGAGGCGGCGCCCGGCTCGGGGCGCGGGTGCCGCTCGGTGGGCGCGGCACCCCGCACCCGCTCGACGACCTGGCGCAGATGCTCGGGCGTGGTGCCGCAGCAGCCGCCCACCAGCGACAGCCCGTACTCGCGCACGAACGTCTCCTGCGCGTCCGCCAGCTCCGGCGCGGTCAGCGGGTAGTGCGCGCCGTCCTTGCCGAGGACGGGCAGGCCGGCGTTGGGCATGCACGACAGCGGGATGCGGGAGTGGCGGGCGAGGTAGCGCAGGTGCTCGCTCATCTCGGCCGGGCCGGTCGCGCAGTTCATGCCGATCATGTCGATGCCGAGCGGCTCCAGCGCGGTCAGCGCGGCGCCGATCTCCGAGCCGAGCAGCATCGTGCCGGTCGTCTCGACCGTGACGGAGACGATGACGGGCAGGTCGAGACCGAGGGCGTCCAGGGCGCGCCGGGCGCCGAGCACGGACGCCTTGGTCTGCAGGAGGTCCTGGGTGGTCTCCACGAGCAGCGCGTCGGCGCCGCCGGCGACCAGTCCCTCGGCGTTGCGCTGGTAGGCGTCGCGCAGGACGGTGTACGGGGCGTGGCCGAGCGTGGGCAGCTTGGTGCCGGGGCCGATGGAGCCGAGGACCCAGCGCTGCCGTCCGTCCTCGGCGGCGAACGCGTCGGCGGTCTCGCGGGCGACCCGGGCGCCCGCCTCGGACAGCTCGTGGACGCGCTCAGGGATGTCGTACTCGCCGAGCGCGGAGTGGTTGGCGCCGAAGGTGTTGGTGCCCACGCAGTCGACACCGGCGGCGAAGTACTCCTCGTGCACCGAGCGGACGATGTCCGGGCGGGTGACGTTGAGGACCTCGTTGCAGCCCTCCAGCTGCTGGAAGTCGTCCAGCGTCGGGTTCTGCGCCTGGAGCATGGTGCCCATCGCGCCGTCGGCGACCACCACGCGGGTGGCGAGGGCCTCTCGGAGGGCGGACACGCGGGTCCGGGTGTCGGCGGGCGGGGTGGATGGCGACGAGGCCATGAAAGGGCTCCCTAGGATGCGACGGCTGTCGGCTTTGCGCTGCCCGGTTCCGTCCATGGGGAACGTCCCCGGGAGAGAACGCACGCCGCCAGGGTAGCCGGGACCGGAGGCCGGTGGTCGAGGCGTCCACGAGACGGACGAGGATGGCGGGTCAGGGGCCCGCCGAAGGGGTGACTTTCCGGTCCGGGGATGTGCCGGTGAACGGCCCGGCGGCCGTCCCGGAACGGCCCTCGGGCGGGTGGTCCTGGGCGACCGGATCCGGCCGGAGTGCAACAGTTGCCCGCCGACCATTAGCGGGAGGTCGGCATGGACCGGTAGTGTTCGGCATTGCCGAACGACGTCAGCGACGCCGAGGTCGGCAGTCGAAGGGGACGGAGGCAGTACGTCGATGGCACGGAACATCCAGTCGCTCGAACGGGCGGCCGCGATGCTGCGCCTGCTCGCGGGCGGCGAGCGGCGGCTCGGCCTGTCGGACATCGCCTCGTCGCTGGGTCTGGCCAAGGGCACCGCGCACGGCATCCTGCGCACCCTCCAGCAGGAGGGCTTCGTGGAGCAGGACGGGGCTTCCGGGCGCTATCAGCTGGGCGCCGAGCTGCTGCGCCTGGGGACGACCTATCTCGACGTGCACGAACTGCGGGCGCGCGCGCTGGTGTGGACGGACGACCTGGCGCGCTCCAGCGGGGAGAGCGTGCACCTGGGGGTCCTGCACCAGCAGGGCGTACTGATCGTGCACCACGTCTTCCGGCCCGACGACAGCCGGCAGGTCCTGGAGATCGGCGCCATGCAGCCGCTGCACTCCACGGCGCTGGGCAAGGTGCTCTCGGCGTACGACCCGGTCGCGCACAGCGAGGCGCTGGAGGCCGACCGCAAGGCGTACACCGACCGGACCGTGTGCGAGCCGGACGGGTTCGAGCACATCCTCGACATCACGCGCGCGCGGGGCTACGCGGCGGACGTCGAGGAGACCTGGGAGGGCGTCGCGTCCATCGCCGCGCCCATCCACGACCGCAGGCGCATGCCGGTCGGCGCGGTCGGCATCACGGGGGCCGTGGAGCGGCTGTGCCGGGAGGGCGAGCTGCGTCCCGAGCTGGTCGCGGCGGTGCGGGACTGCGCCCGCGCGGTGTCGCGGGATCTGGGCGCCGGGCGGTTCTAGGTGTACTGCCCAGGGACGTTGGTCAACCTGGTGATGGGTGGTTTGCCGCCGGTTGCGGTGTGGGGGCGGTGGTGATTGTAGTGATGGAGCCAGG
>NZ_JAGMUF010000130.1:0-934 GCF_019049125.1 Streptomyces sp. AC602_WCS936
CCCTGTGGTGGTCGACGCCGGAGGAGCGGGCCCTGCGGGACTGCGAGGACGCCTTCCTGCTGGGCGACTGTCTGCTGGTCGCGCCGGTACTGGACCCGTGTCCGTCGGCCGAGTCGTGACCGTCGCCAGGGCTCCGCCCCGAAGCCCCAAGCCGTCGGGTCCGCTCCGTCGGCCGTGCGTCTGGCTTTGGCCCCCGCAGGGCCGCTCCAGGCTCCGACTGCATCGGTCGTGCGTCTGCCTCGGCTCTCGTAGGCTCCGGCTCTGTCGGCCCGCGTCTGCTCCTGGCTTCGTAAGGTCCGCTTCGAGGCGTGGGGGGCTTCCATGGTCGTGCGTCTGGCTCCGGGACCCCGGAGGCGTCGGCTGTCGGCCCCGGGCTGCTCCCGGCCTTGCGGGGCCCGCTTTGAGGCGTCGGCATCCTCGGTCGTGCGTTTGGCCCCGCGGCCTTCGCAGTCCCGCTTCGGGGCGTCGGCTGCCGCAGCCCCGCCCTCGCCCTTGACCACTGGCCCCCCGCTCCGAGCCTCTGGCTTCCCTCGCCTGCGCCGCTGCTGGCTTCGCTCCGAGGCTGCGGTTTCGCCCGCCTTGTGCTGCCCTGCGCCGCTGCTGGCTTCGCTCCGAGGCTGCGGTTTCGCCCGCCCTGCGCCGCTCTGGGCCCCTGCCGACCCCGCTCCGAGCCTGCGGCTTCATCTGCCCTGCGCCTGCGCCTGCCCCTGCCCCGCCCCGCCGACCCCGTCCCACCGGCCCCGCACTCACCCCCGTCGGGTCTTATCCCCGTCTCGTCGGCGCCAGTCGGTGCGGGCCCCGTACCTTTCCGTCCGGCCTAGCCCCTCGCTGCGCAGCCCGGCCGCATGACCGGCCTCACGGGCCCCGTACCCCACTCCGGGCCCCACCACCCCACGCCCGCCCCTCCACGCGGCCCCACTGCGAGCCCCCACAC
>NZ_JAGMUF010000017.1:0-120278 GCF_019049125.1 Streptomyces sp. AC602_WCS936
GCCCGGTTACATTCCGAACCCGGAAGCTAAGCCTTACAGCGCCGATGGTACTGCAGGGGGGACCCTGTGGGAGAGTAGGACGCCGCCGAACAATTATTCAAAGGGTTGGACCCCGAACTTCGGTTCCGGGTCCAACCCTTTTTTGTTGTCCGTCACTTGAAGTTCACGTTGCGCTACCAGCATCTGCCGTATGGGTACTGCAGCAATGCTCAGGGCCGCCGGCGTAGGAGTCGGCGACGAGGTCGTCGTACCTGCCTTCGGGAACGTGGAAGTCGCGGAGGCCGTGGCTCTGGCCGGCGCTCTGCCGGTGTTCGCCGACATAGATCCTGCCTCGTACTGCCTGGACGCCTCGGCGGTGGAGGCGGCGCTGACGTCCCGTACTGCCGCCGTCGTCGTGGTCCACCGCTTCGGCAGGCCGGCGGACCTGGGGCCGCTGCACGCGGTCGGCCGGCGGCACGGGCTGCTCATACTGGAGCACGGCGAGTCCGAGGCGCCGTACGACGAGGTGGCGCAGCGGCGGCAGCGGGCGGCCTACCTGGACGGGAAGTTGAAGGGGGTGCGCACTCCGGACTGGGGAGACGGGCACACCTATCAGCAGTACGTGGTGCGAGTGCCGGGCAACGGGCGTCCGGACCGGGACGCCTTCGCACGGGCCGTGCGGTTGCGCGGGGTCGGATGCTGGGTGCCGGTGAAGACGCCGGTGCACCGGATGCCGGGCTTCCGTCGGTGCGTGTCGCTGCCCGAGACGGAGCGGGCGGCCGACGAGACGCTCGGCCTGCCGGTCGACGCCGCGCTGACCAAGAGGGACATGCAGCGGATCGTGTCCGCCTGCAATGCCCTGGGCGGGCTTCTGCAGCAGGCCTTCTGAAAGGCGTGGTTGGGAGCACCGGTCTGTTCGGGGTATGATCTATTCCGTTGCCGCGGGGGAAACCTCGAAAAAGTGACAGGCCCCTATAGCTCAGTCGGTAGAGCGTCTCCATGGTAAGGAGAAGGTCAACGGTTCGATTCCGTTTGGGGGCTCCACCACGAAAGGCCCCGCCCAATAGGGCGGGGCCTTTCGCATGCCCTGATGCGACCGGTCAGTCCGCGTGCGGCTCCGGGACGCGCATCGCCAGGATCGCCATGTCGTCGGACGGGGCGTCCGAGGCGAAGCGCTCGACCGCGCGCATGATTCGGGCCGCCACAGCGCCCGCCGTGAGCCCGGTGCAGGTGGTGAGGACGTCGGCGAGGCCGTCGTCGCCCAGCATGCGCGTGCCCTCCCGGCGTTCCGTGACGCCGTCCGTGACGCAGAGCAGGACGTCGCCCGGGTCGAGGGTGACCGTCTGCTCGTAGAGCTCCAGGTCCTCGATGACACCGAGGAGCGGCTGAGGTTCGGCGGCGGGCTCCACCATGCCGTTCTGGCGCAGGCGGAGAGGGAGCGGGTGGCCGGCGCAGACCACCTTCAGCTCGGCGCTGCCGTCCGCCTGGGGGCGCATCTCGCCGTACAGGAGGGTGAGAAAGCGGCTGCGGGCGCCCTCGTCGAGGATGGCGGAGTTCAGGCGCTCCAGGACCGCCGGGCCGCTGAGACCCTCGCGGGCGAGCAGGCGCAGGGCGTGCCGGGCCAGGCCCGTGACGGCCGCCGCGTTCGGGCCCGTACCGCAGACGTCGCCGATGGCGAAGCCGTACGCGTCGTCGCGGATGGGGAAGAGGTCGTAGAAGTCGCCGCCGACCTCGTTGCCCTCGCCGGCCGCGCGGTAGATGACCTCTACCTCGACGCCGTCGATGACGGGGAGCTCCGGGGGCAGCAGGCTGCGCTGGAGGGACTGGCTGATGGCCGTGCGCTCCGAGTACAGGCGGGCGTTGTCCAGGGCCAGGGCGGCCCGGCGGGACAGGTCCTCGGCGAGTTCCAGGATCTCCTGGCGGAAGTGCTCGTCGGTCGGCTTGCCGAGCGTCAGCATGCCGATGACGCGGTTGCGGGCGACGAGGGGGAGGACGACGGTCTCGCCGCCGACCGCGGCCGCCGTGGCGAGCGTCGGGCCGATGCCGGTGCTCAGCTGGGGTGTCGTACCGCTGTTCAGGCCCAGGTCGCGCATGGAGGTGCGCAGGGCGGCCTGGTGGGCCAGCTCGCCGGGAGCCGACCAGACGCGGGCGCCGGGGGTGGGCACCGGGTCGGGCGGGGCGATCTTCGAGAGCAGGGACTTGATGCCGTCGATGAGTTCCTCGTCCTCGTGCAGGACGTAGGAGAGGTACGGCTCCGAGGCCTGGTCGGCGATGGTGTAGACGGCGCACCAGGTGGCCAGGGTCGGGACCGTCATCTGCGCCATCAGGGCCAGGGTCTGGTCGCGGTCCAGGGTGCCGGCGAGGAGGTCGGAGGCCTCGACGAGGAAGCTGAGCGAGCCGCGGCGCAGGCGCTCCAGCTCGCCCAGGCGGGCGGACTCGACGGCCAGGGCGATGCGGTCGGCGGCGAACTGGAGGCGCAGCGCCTCCTCGTTGGAGTACCGGCCGGCGGCCTCCGCGGCGACGCCGAGGGAGCCGGTGAGGCGGCCCTCGACCTTGAGCGGGACGGTGACGACGGAGCGCATGCCGGTGCCGTTGAGCAGCGGGACGGCGCCGGGGACCGCGGCCAGGTCGTCGTGGACGGCGGGCATGCGGGCGGAGCCGTAACGGCCGGGGCCGGCCTCGACGGGGACCCGCGCGAAGCGCTGGCGGGCGGAGGGCAGGCCGGTGGAGGCGCGGACCTCCAGCTCCGTCTCGTCGTCGGTCGCCAGGAGCAGGAAGGCGGCGTCCGCGTCGAGCATGTCGCGGGCGCGTTCGACGGTGCGCTGGAGGAGGCCGTCGAGGTCGTCCGGGGCGGGGGAGCCGATGAACACCTCGAAGGGGTCGGTGCTCTGGCCCTCGGAGGAGCTGGAGGTGTCGGAGGCCGGTACGCGCAGCGGCGTCTGCAGGACGGCGCGTTCGTGGTCGCGCACGAGGAGGCAGACCGTGGAGGGCTCGCCGCCGGCGTCGCGGACGCGGAGGTGGGAGGCGTAGACCGGGGTGACGCGGCCGTTGGCGTCCCTTATGCCGTAGCTGCCTTCCCAGCGGGAGAGCTGGAGCGCCTCCGCGATGCCGGTACTGGTGCCCGGCGTGTGCGGCCAGGCCGCGAGGTCGGTCAGCGGCTTGCCCACGACCTGCTCGGCGGCGTAGCCGAAGAGCTCACCGGCGTCCTCGTTCCAGGACGTGACGGCGCCGGTGCGGTCGATCTGGACGACGGCGACGCGGACGCGGCCGTCGGCGAGCGGGAGCAGGTCGGCGGGGAGCGACGGTCCCGCGGCGCGGGTGCCGACCGGGCGCTCGGGCAGGTGGAGGTGGAACCAGACGTTCTTCAGTGTGGGCGTGTACTCGACACCCCAGCGGTCGGCCAGGGCCGCGCACAGCTGGAGTCCGCGGCCGCCCTCGCGGTCGAGGCTGCCCATGGTGGCGGGGGAGCCCTGGAGCGGGACCTCGCGCTCGGGGTAGTGGTCGGCGACCTCGATCCGTACGCCGTCGTCGCTGCGCAGGCAGACGACGTCGGCGGTGGTGCCGGCGTGCACCACGGCGTTGGTCACCAGCTCGCTGGTGAGCACCACGGCGTCGTCGACGATGTCGGCATGGCCCCAGCCCTGCAGCGTGTCCCGGACGAAGGACCGGGCGCTCGCCACCGATCGTCCGACGGGCTCGAAGCTGGCGGCCGCGCGCGCGGTGATCACAGAACTCCTCGACCCTCTCTCCCCGTGCACGGCCTCATGGCCGACCGGCTCGCGCCGCTGCTGCGGCAGTCCACCCGTCGGCCCGGGATCCGGGGGCTGCTCCCCCGGGATCAGTCCGGTGGTCATTCCGGCCGCCCCTCCGATGCCCGCTCGTCTCCGTGCCACCGCCCAGGCCGGACGGACCGGCATGGCTGGACAGCCGCATGCAAGGTTACTTACCTTCGCCGTCCATGCGGATGCCGGTCTGCAGTGTTTACGCCCAGAGGGTGTGCGGACGATGTGCGAAGCTGCCGAACTGTTATGGCCTGGTTCGGCCGGGGTGAAACACTGGGCAAGCTTCCAGTGAAGGTCCGGGCAGGTTGAATGCGCACCCAGTGCGGCGGGCAGCAGCCCCGGAGCGGTCCGGCGAACCCGTGCGGACCGCGTGGCAGCACAGGCAGTACGCGGCAGTAACCGGTCCGCCGAGAGGTGGCGGCCGGGCACAGCAGTAACGGTCGACCCCTGCGGGAGGGACACAGTGGAGTCTGGCGCAGCGACGCGGGGCACTAAGGCGCGCGCGAAAGGCGGACAGTCCCTGAGTAACCAGGGCAAAACGCGGGGCGGCAGTACGACGGTGGACACGGCCGCGCTGAACCGGCTGCTGACGGCACTGGTGGCGATGCGGGAGGGCAACTTCCGCAAGCGGCTCACGGTGTCCGGCGACGGCGTGATGTCGGAGATCGCGGCGGTCTTCAACGAGGTCGCCGACCGCAATCTGCACCTCACGGGCGAGCTGGCCCGGGTGCGGCGGGTGGTCGGACGTGAGGGAAAGCTCACCGAGCGGCTGGAGACGGGGGCCTGCGAGGGCTCCTGGGCGGCCGCCATCGACAACTCGAACGCGCTGGTCGACGACCTCGTACGGCCGGTCTCCGAGGTCAGCCGAGTGCTGTCGGCGGTGGCGGACGGTGATCTGTCGCCGCGCATGGAGCTGCGCACGCAGTCGACGGAGGGCACCGGGCAGCCGCTGCGCGGGGAGTTCCTGAAGGTCGGCCGGACGGTGAACAACCTGGTCGACCAGTTGTCGACGTTCACGGACGAGGTCACGCGGGTCGCCAGTGAGGTCGGCACCGAGGGCAAGCTCGGCGGGCAGGCCCGGGTGCGCGGTATGTCCGGTTCGTGGAAGGACCTGACGGACTCCGTCAACACGATGGCGTACCGGCTCACCGCTCAGGTGCGGGACATCGCCCTGGTGACGACGGCGGTGGCCAAGGGCGATCTGTCCCGGAAGGTCACGGTGCACGTGGCCGGCGAGATGCTGGAACTGAAGAACACCGTCAACACGATGGTGGACCAGCTCTCCGCGTTCTCCTCAGAGGTGACGCGCGTCGCCCGGGAGGTGGGCACCGAGGGCGCCCTGGGCGGGCAGGCCCAGGTGCCGGGCGTGGCCGGGGTGTGGAAGGAGCTGACCGACTCCGTCAACACCATGGCCGGGAACCTGACGGCCCAGGTGCGGGAGATCTCCCACGTGACGACGGCGGTCGCCAACGGTGACCTGTCGAAGAAAGTGACGGTGCCGGCCCGCGGTGAGGTCGCGCAGCTCGCCGAGACGATCAACCAGATGACCGAGACGCTGCGGATCTTCGCGGACGAGGTCACGCGGGTGGCCAACGAGACCGGTGGCGAGGGTCAGCTGGGCGGTCAGGCGAACGTGCCGGGTGCGGCGGGGATCTGGAAGGACCTGACGGATTCCGTCAACACGGTCTTCCGGAACCTGACGACTCAGGTGCGCGACATCGCCGCGGTGACGACGGCGGTGGCCAGCGGTGACCTGTCGCAGAAGGTCACCGTGGACGTGGCCGGCGAGATGCTGGAGCTGAAGAACACCGTCAACACGATGGTCGACCAGCTGTCCGCCTTCGGTGCCGAGGTCACGCGCGTGGCCCGCGAGGTCGGAGTCGAGGGCGAGCTGGGCGGCCAGGCGCAGGTGCCGGGCGCGGCGGGGACCTGGAAGGACCTGACGGACTCCGTCAACACGGCGTTCCGGAACCTCACCGGTCAGGTGAGGAACATCGCCCAGGTGACGACGGCGGTGGCCAACGGCGACCTGTCGCAGAAGGTCACCGTGGACGTCTCCGGCGAGATGCTCCAGCTGAAGAACACCGTGAACACGATGGTGGACCAGCTGTCGTCCTTCGCCGACCAGGTGACGCGGATGGCCCGGGACGTGGGCACGGAGGGCCGCCTCGGCGGTCAGGCGCGGGTCGACGGGGTGTCGGGCACCTGGAAGGAGCTGACGGACTCCGTCAACTCGATGGCGTCCAACCTCACCGGTCAGGTGAGGAACATCGCCCAGGTGACGACGGCGGTGGCGCGTGGCGACCTGTCCCAGAAGATCGACGTCGACGCGCGCGGCGAGATCCTGGAGCTGAAGAACACCATCAACACGATGGTGGACCAGCTGTCGAGCTTCGCGGAGCAGGTCACGAGGGTGGCCCGCGAGGTGGGCACGGAGGGCCGCCTCGGCGGTCAGGCGCAGGTGCCGGGCGTGGCCGGTGTGTGGCGCGACCTGACCGACTCGGTGAACGGCATGGCCGGAAACCTCACCGCGCAGGTGCGCAACATCGCGCAGGTCGCGACGGCGGTGGCGCGCGGTGACCTGTCCCAGAAGATCACCGTGGACGCGCGCGGGGAGATCCTGGAGCTGAAGAACACGTTGAACACGATGGTGGACCAGCTGTCGTCGTTCGCCCAGGAGGTCACGCGCGTCGCGCGCGAGGTGGGCACCGAGGGCATCCTCGGCGGCCAGGCGGAGGTGCAGGGCGTCTCCGGCACCTGGAAGGACCTCACGCAGTCCGTGAACGGCATGGCCAACAACCTGACCATGCAGGTGCGCAACATCGCCGAGGTGACGACGGCCGTCGCCAAGGGCGACCTGTCGAAGAAGATCACCGTGGACGCCAAGGGCGAGATCCTGGAGCTCGTCACCACCGTCAACACGATGGTGGACCAGCTGTCGTCCTTCGCCGAGCAGGTCACGCGCGTGGCCCGCGAGGTCGGTACGGAGGGCATCCTGGGCGGCCAGGCGAGCGTGCCCGGTGTCGTGGGTATCTGGAAGGACCTCAACGACAACGTCAACCTGATGGCCAAGAACCTCACCGTCCAGGTGCGGAACATCTCCCAGGTTGCCGCGGCCGTCGCCAACGGCGACCTGACACGGACGGTGACGATCGAGGCCCGCGGCGAGGTCGCGCAGCTCGCCGACACCTTCAACACCATGGTGCGGACGCTGCGTTCCTTCGCCGACCAGGTGACCAAGGTGGCGCGCGAGGTGGGCACCGACGGCATCCTGGGCGGTCAGGCGCAGGTGCCGGGGGTGGCGGGCACCTGGAAGGACCTCACCGAGTCGGTGAACCAGATGGCGTCCAACCTGACCGGTCAGGTGCGCAACATCGCCATGGTCACCACGGCCATCGCCAAGGGCGACCTGACCAAGAAGATCGACATCGACGCGCGCGGCGAGATCCTGGAGCTGAAGACGACCATCAACACGATGGTCGACCAGCTGTCGTCGTTCGCCGAGGAGGTCACCCGCGTGGCCCGCGAGGTGGGCACCGAGGGGCAGCTCGGCGGTCAGGCACGCGTGCGTGACGTCGACGGAACCTGGCGGGACCTGACGGAGTCCGTGAACGAGATGGCCGGGAACCTGACCCGGCAGGTGCGTGCCATCGCGCGCGTGGCGACCGCGGTGACCCGCGGCGACCTGAACCTGAAGATCGACGTGGACGCCTCGGGTGAGATCTCCGAGCTCCAGGACTACATCAACAAGATGATCGCCAACCTGCGCGACACCACGATCGCCAACAAGGAGCAGGACTGGCTCAAGGGCAACCTCGCCCGGATCTCCGCGCTGATGCAGGGCCGCCGGGACCTCCAGGACGTGGCCTCGCTGATCATGAGCGAGCTGACCCCGGTGGTCTCCGCGCAGCACGGCGCGTTCTTCCTCGCCATGCCGCACGTCGACGGCCAGGAGCAGGCCGGCGCCGACGGCGACCAGTACGAACTGCGCATGCTCGGCTCGTACGGCTACTCGATGGGCTCCATGCCCACCTCGTTCCGGCCGGGGGAGGCGCTGGTCGGCACGGCGGCGCAGGAGAAGCGCACGATCCTGGTGGAGAACGCGCCGAGCGGCTACCTGAAGATCTCCTCCGGGCTCGGGGAGGCCCCGCCCGCCCAGGTGATCGTCCTGCCGGTGCTGTTCGAAGGGCAGGTGCTCGGGGTCATCGAGCTGGCGTCCTTCACCCCGTTCACGCAGATCCAGAAGGACTTCCTCAACCAGATCGCCGAGATGATCGCGACCAGCGTCAACACCATCTCCGTCAACACCAAGACGGAGGTGCTGCTGAGTCAGTCGCAGGAGCTGACCGAGCAACTGCGCGAGCGGTCCGAGGAGTTGGAACAGCGGCAGAAGGCGCTCCAGTCGTCCAACGCCGAACTGGAGGAGAAGGCCGAACTGCTGGCGCAGCAGAACCGCGACATCGAGGTGAAGAACACCGAGATCGAGGAGGCGCGGCAGGTCCTGGAGGAGCGCGCGGAGCAACTCGCGGTCTCCATGCGCTACAAGAGCGAGTTCCTGGCCAACATGTCGCACGAGCTGCGTACGCCGCTCAACTCGCTGCTGATCCTGGCCAAGCTGCTCGCCGACAACGCGGACGCCAACCTGTCCCCGAAGCAGGTCGAGTTCGCCGAGACGATCCACGGCGCCGGCTCCGACCTGCTCCAGCTCATCAACGACATCCTCGACCTGTCGAAGGTCGAGGCGGGCAAGATGGACGTCTCGCCGACGCGCATCGCGCTGGTCCAGCTCGTCGACTACGTGGAGGCCACCTTCCGGCCGCTGACCGCGGAGAAGGGCCTGGACCTGTCGGTGCGGGTGTCGCCGGAGCTGCCCGCCACGCTGCACACCGACGAGCAGCGGCTCCTCCAGGTGCTGCGCAACCTGCTGTCCAACGCGGTGAAGTTCACCGACTCGGGAGCGGTCGAGCTGGTCATCCGGCCGGCCCGGGACGACGTTCCGCAGGCCATCCGGGAGCAGTTGCTGGAGGCCGGTTCGATGACCGACCCCGACGCGGAGCTGATCGCGTTCTCGGTGAGCGACACGGGCATCGGCATCGCGGCCAGCAAGATGCGGGTGATCTTCGAGGCGTTCAAGCAGGCCGACGGCACCACCAGCCGCAAGTACGGCGGTACGGGCCTCGGGCTGTCCATCTCGCGGGAGATCGCGCAGTTGCTGGGCGGCGAGATCCACGCGCAGAGCGAGCCGGGCCGCGGGTCGACGTTCACGCTGTACCTGCCGCTGCACCCGAGCGAGCTGCCCGCGCACGGCTACCAGCAGCCCCTGCCGGCCCTGGAGCCCGGCGGGGCGCTCGCCACGCCGGGCGCCGATGTCGCGCTGCCGGGGGCGCAGGCCGAGCTGCCCGCCGAGGTGAAGTCGTACCAGGATGCCCAGAACGGCGCCGCCTCCCTCTTCCGGCGCCGTCGCCGGGCCGCGTCTCAGGCCGCGCAGGGACCCGCCGCGCAGCCGGAGCAGCAGCCGTCCGCCGAGCAGGACCCGGCGCCGCACTCGAGCCGTGGCATCCGGTTCGGCGGGCAGAAGGTGCTGATCGTCGACGACGACATCCGCAACGTCTTCGCGCTCACCAGCGTCCTGGAGCAGCACGGCCTGTCCGTGCTGTACGCCGAGAACGGGCGCGAGGGTATCGAGGTGCTGGAGCAGCACGAGGACGTGGCGGTCGTCCTGATGGACATCATGATGCCCGAGATGGACGGATACGCGACGACCACGGCGATTCGCCGGATGCCCCAGTTCGCCGGTCTGCCGATCATCGCGCTGACCGCGAAGGCGATGAAGGGCGACCGGGAGAAGGCCATCGAGTCGGGCGCCTCCGACTACGTGACGAAGCCGGTCGACCCCGATCACCTGCTGACGGTGATGCAGCAGTGGATGCGGGAGGAGTGAGGGCCGGGTCCTCGCGGGCACGGGGCGGTACTTCGGGGCAGCGTGTCGGCGGTCCCTTCGGGCACAGTGCCCGGGTTGTGAACGGGGGCCGTCCGCACGGCACCGTCGGGCGGTGTGCGAACGTGGGTGTACGCACGTGGCGGGAAGCGTCGGAGTTCACGCCGGGTCGCTGACTCAGTGTGCCCGCGGCCGTGTAGAAGCGCGGGATTCGGGGAACCTTCTGGTCCCCCGCCGCGTTTCTGCTACGTGCACAGTGACATCGCGGTGACAGGGTGTGGCGACAGGCGGGGTGCGGCTACGATGACCGGCACAAGGACGGGCGGCGCAAGGGAGTCGTCCCCTGGGGCGGCACCCGCCGGTGCTGCGCCAAGTCCTGCGGACAGGGGAGGCCCCACGCCGGGGCGAGGAGGGCGGGCCATGGTGCAGAAGGCCAAGATCCTCCTGGTCGATGACCGGCCGGAGAATCTGCTGGCGCTGGAGGCGATCCTCTCGGCGCTCGATCAGACGCTGGTGCGGGCATCGTCCGGGGAGGAAGCGCTCAAAGCACTGCTCACGGACGACTTCGCGGTCATTCTGCTGGACGTCCAGATGCCGGGCATGGACGGTTTCGAGACCGCCGCGCACATCAAGCGGCGGGAGCGGACCCGGGACATCCCGATCATCTTCCTCACCGCGATCAACCACGGCCCGCACCACACCTTCCGCGGGTACGCGGCGGGCGCGGTGGACTACATCTCCAAGCCGTTCGACCCGTGGGTGCTGCGCGCGAAGGTCTCCGTCTTCGTCGAGCTCTACATGAAGAACTGCCAGCTGCGCGAGCAGGCGGCGCTGCTGCGGCTCCAGTTGGAGGGCGGCGGCAAGGCGGCGGCCGGCGAGGCCAAGGAGCCGGCGGGGCTGCTCGCCGAGCTGTCGGCGCGGCTGGCGGCAGTCGAGGAGCAGGCCGAGGCGCTCTCCAAGCAGCTGGGCGACGAGTCGACGGATGCGGCGGCGGTGGCGACGGCGGCCCACCTGGAGCGCAAGCTCACCGGGCTGCGGCGGGCGCTGGACGCCCTGGAGCCGGGCTCGTCCGGAGGGCAGGCCGCGGTCAACTGAGCGTCCCAGTCGGCGCCGTCCCCGTGTGACGTGCCGTGAGGGCACGTCAGGGGCAGTACTGGAGACGTCAGTTCCGCTTTCACCCGGGGGCGACACGAACGGGTGAAGCGGTGGGCACACGTGTCGACCGCCGTCTCCCCCGGTAACCTCACACCTATGGCCTCACGTCCCTCCGCAGCCAAGAAGCAGCCCGCGAAGAAGGCGGCCGCTCCCGCGAAGGGTCCGGCGAAGAAGGCCCCTGCCAAGAAGGCGCCGGCGAAGAAGGCACCCGCCAAGAAGGCCGCGGCGAAGAAGCCCGCGCCCAAGCCGGCGCCCAGCCCCACGGGAGGCGTCTACCGGGTCGTGCGCGCCCTGTGGCTGGGCATCGCCCACGCCGTCGGCGCCGTCTTCCGCGGCATAGGGCAGGGCGCGAAGAATCTCGACCCGGCGCACCGCAAGGACGGCGTCGCCCTGCTGCTGCTGGGCGTCTGCCTGATCGTCGCCGCGGGCACCTGGGCCGACCTCAAGGGTCCCGTCGGCGACCTCGTCGAGATCCTCGTCACCGGCGCCTTCGGCCGACTCGACCTGCTCGTCCCGATCCTGCTCGGCGCCATCGCCGTACGCCTGATCCGGCACCCGGAGAAACCGGAGGCCAACGGCCGGATCGTGATCGGCCTCTCCGCGCTCGTCGTCGGAGTCCTCGGCCAAGTCCACATCGCCTGCGGCTCACCGGCCCGCGGGGAGGGCATGCACGCCATAAGGGACGCCGGCGGCCTCATCGGCTGGGGCGCGGCGACCCCGCTGTCGTACACCATGACCGACGTCCTGGCCGTACCGCTGCTCGTGCTGCTCACCGTCTTCGGGCTGCTGGTCGTCACGGCCACCCCGGTCAACGCCGTCCCGCAGCGGCTGCGGCAGCTCGGCGTACGGCTCGGCCTCGTCCGCGACCCGGAGGCCGACGAGTACGGCGACGACGACGAGCGGTACGACGAACAGTGGCGCGAGGCGCTGCCCGCGCGGTCACGCAAGCGCGGGGGACCGGCCGCCGAGCCGTACGACCCCGACGGGGCGGAGCAGGAGGCGCTCGCCCGGCGCCGTACCAGGCCCCGGCGGTCCGCCGTGCCGCAGCCCGACATGGACCGGCCGATGGACGCCGTGGACGTCGCCGCCGCGGCGGCCGCCGCCCTCGACGGCGCCGTACTGCACGGAATGCCGCCGTCCCCGCTGGTCGCCGACCTCACCCAGGGCGTGAGCACGGGGGAGCGGGAGTCGTCGGCGCCGACCCCGACCCCGACGCCGGTCCCGGCGGCGCGTCCGCAGCCGGGGAAGCTGAAGAAGGAGGCCGTCGGCGAGGAGACTGGCGAGGCGGGCGTCCCGGACCTCACCAAGACGCCGGTCCCGCAGGAACGGGAGCTTCCGCCGCGCGCCGAGCAGCTCCAGCTCTCCGGCGACATCACCTACTCGCTGCCGGCCCTCGACCTCCTCACCCGCGGCGGCCCCGGCAAGGCGCGCAGCGCCGCCAACGACGCCATAGTCGCCTCGCTGACCACCGTCTTCACCGAGTTCAAGGTCGACGCCGCCGTCACCGGCTTCACGCGGGGCCCGACGGTCACCCGTTACGAGGTGGAGCTCGGGCCCGCCGTGAAGGTCGAGCGGATCACCGCGCTGGCCAAGAACATCGCCTACGCCGTCGCCAGCCCCGACGTGCGGATCATCAGCCCGATCCCCGGCAAGTCCGCGGTCGGCATCGAGATCCCCAACACCGACCGGGAGATGGTCAACCTCGGTGACGTGCTGAGGCTGGCCGAGTCCGCCGAGGACGACGACCCGATGCTGGTCGCCTTCGGCAAGGACGTCGAGGGCGGCTACGTCATGCACTCGCTGGCGAAGATGCCGCACATGCTGGTCGCCGGCGCCACCGGCTCCGGCAAGTCGTCCTGCATCAACTGCCTGATCACCTCGGTCATGATGCGGGCGACCCCGGAGGACGTCCGGATGATCCTGGTCGACCCCAAGCGCGTCGAGCTGACCGCGTACGAGGGCATCCCGCACCTGATCACGCCGATCATCACCAACCCGAAGCGGGCCGCCGAGGCGCTCCAGTGGGTCGTGCGCGAGATGGACCTGCGCTACGACGACCTCGCCGCCTACGGCTACCGGCACATCGACGACTTCAACCGCGCGGTGCGCGAGGGCAAGGTCAAGCCGCCCGAGGGCAGCGAGCGCGAGCTCCAGCCGTACCCGTACCTGCTGGTGATCGTCGACGAGCTGGCCGACCTGATGATGGTGGCGCCGCGCGACGTGGAGGACGCCATCGTGCGCATCACACAGCTCGCGCGCGCGGCCGGCATCCACCTGGTGCTCGCCACCCAGCGGCCGTCCGTGGACGTCGTCACCGGCCTGATCAAGGCCAACGTGCCCTCGCGGCTGGCCTTCGCCACCTCCTCCCTCGCCGACTCGCGGGTCATCCTCGACCAGCCCGGTGCGGAGAAGCTGATCGGCAAGGGCGACGGCCTCTTCCTGCCGATGGGCGCGAACAAGCCGACCCGTATGCAGGGCGCCTTCGTCACCGAGGAGGAGGTCCAAGCGGTCGTCCGGCACTGCAAGGACCAGATGGCGCCCGTCTTCCGGGACGACGTCACCGTCGGGACCAAGCAGAAGAAGGAGATCGACGAGGACATCGGCGACGACCTCGACCTGCTGTGCCAGGCGGCCGAGCTGGTCGTCTCCACGCAGTTCGGGTCGACCTCCATGCTCCAGCGCAAACTGCGCGTCGGCTTCGCCAAGGCCGGGCGGCTGATGGACCTGATGGAGTCGCGCAGCATCGTCGGGCCGAGCGAGGGATCGAAGGCTCGTGACGTTCTTGTGAAGGCTGACGAGCTGGACGGCGTGCTCGCCGTGATCCGGGGGGAGTCTGAGGGGTAGGGAACGGTAAGCGAGGGGTTCCGCCGACGGAGAGTCACGGCGGCCGGCCGGCCGATCGTGACTCACCCGTTAGGGATCATTGAGCAACCGTTTCCTCATGGCGTACGTCAAGTTGAGGGAAACGACAAACAGATAGTCCACCATCGGGATGCCGGGCCATACCGATGGCGTACAAAGTCGTACCGCCCGGTTGCCCCACCCGTTTGCACCCCCCCTAGACTGAACGTCCAGCACAGGCGGCTAAACGCTCGAAAGGCGCCCCCGTGTCCATCGGCAACTCCCCTGAAGACGAGCGTCCGATCGCAGACGTGTCCCCAGATGTTCCTGACGAGGTCTCCGAAGACGCCCCTCAGGAATCCGGCCCCTCCGTCGGCCGCGCCCTGCAGCAGGCGCGGATCGCCGCCGGGCTGACCGTCGACGACATCACCACCGCCACCCGGGTCCGGATCGCCATCGTGCACGCCATCGAGGCGGACGACTTCGCTCCGTGCGGCGGGGACGTGTACGCGCGCGGCCACATCAGAACCCTCGCCAAAGCCGTCGGGCTGGACCCGGCGGAACTGCTCGCCCAGTTCGACGCCGAGCACGGCGGCCGCCCGGCGCCGACGCCGGCCGCTCCCCTGTTCGAGGCGGAACGCATCCGTCCGGAGCGGCGCGGGCCCAACTGGACCGCCGCCATGGTCGCCGCGATCGTCGCCGTGATCGGCTTCGTCGGCTTCTCGTTCGTCAAGGGCGGCGACGACGGCGGCAACGAGGCGAGCGTCGCCGAGGGCGCCCAGCCGTCGGCCGGCGAGTCCGCCTCGCCTAGCGCCAAGCCGAAGAAGCCCGCCGATCCCAAGCCGGAGCCGACCGACAGCGCCATCGCCGCCGCGCCCCGGGACAAAGTGACCGTCAAGGTCACCGCCGCCGACGGACGCAGCTGGATCTCCGCCCAGGACCACAACGGCCGGCTGCTCTTCGACGACATCCTCGAGAAGGGCGACTCCAAGACCTTCCAGGACAACGAGAAGATCAAGCTCGTCCTCGGCGACGCCGGCGCCATCGAGCTCTACGTCAACGGCAAGAAGATCGACGACGACTTCCAGCCGGGCGCCGTGGAACGCCTGACGTACACGAAGGGCGACCCGCAGGTCGGATAGGGGACCGAGGGGACGCGTCACCACGGGGTTGGCCGGGATCGGCCAACCCCGTCGACATGGGCTGTCGGCGGGACGAAGTACTCTTGAGCCCATGCCTGAAAGCCGTACCGTCGCACTCGTCACCCTTGGCTGCGCCCGTAACGAGGTGGACTCGGAGGAGCTCGCAGGCCGTCTGGAGGCGGACGGCTGGAAGCTCGTCGACGACGCCGAGGAAGCGGACGTCGCCGTCGTGAACACGTGCGGCTTCGTCGAGGCCGCCAAGAAGGACTCCGTAGACGCCCTCCTGGAGGCCAACGACCTCAAGGGCCACGGCAGAACGCAGGCCGTCGTGGCCGTGGGCTGCATGGCCGAGCGGTACGGCAAGGAGCTCGCCGAGGCGCTGCCCGAGGCCGACGGCGTCCTCGGCTTCGACGACTACTCCGACATCTCCGACCGCCTGCAGACCATCCTGAACGGCGGCATCCACGCCGCCCACACCCCGCGTGACCGGCGCAAGCTGCTGCCGATCAGCCCCGCCGAGCGCCAGGAGGCCGGTGCCTCCGTCGCCCTGCCCGGGCACGCCCCGGCCGACCTGCCCGAGGGCGTCGCCCCCGCCTCCGGGCCCCGCGCGCCTCTGCGCCGCCGTCTGGACGGCTCCCCGGTCGCCTCGGTGAAGCTGGCCTCCGGCTGCGACCGGCGCTGCTCCTTCTGCGCCATCCCGTCCTTCCGCGGCTCCTTCATCTCGCGCCGCCCGAGCGACGTGCTGAACGAGACGCGGTGGCTGGCCGAGCAGGGCGTCAAGGAGATCATGCTGGTCTCCGAGAACAACACCTCCTACGGCAAGGACCTGGGCGACATCCGCCTGCTGGAGTCCCTGCTGCCGAACCTCGCCGAGGTCGACGGCATCGAGCGGGTGCGCGTCAGCTACCTCCAGCCCGCCGAGATGCGCCCCGGCCTGATCGACGTGCTGACCTCCACCGAGAAGGTCGTGCCCTACTTCGACCTCTCCTTCCAGCACTCCGCGCCGAACGTGCTGCGCGCGATGCGCCGCTTCGGCGACACCGACCGCTTCCTGGAGCTGCTGGACACCATCCGGAGCAAGGCGCCCGAGGCCGGCGTGCGCTCCAACTTCATCGTGGGCTTCCCCGGCGAGTCCGCCTCCGACCTCGCCGAGCTGGAGCGGTTCCTGAACCACGCGCGGCTGGACGCCATCGGCGTCTTCGGCTACTCCGACGAGGAGGGCACCGAGGCGGCGACCTACGACGACAAGCTGGACGAGGACGTCGTCGCCGAGCGGCTGGCACGCGTCTCCCGCCTCGCCGAGGAACTCGTCTCCCAGCGGGCCGAGGAACGCGTGGGCGCGACCGTGCGGGTCCTCGTCGAGTCCGTGGAGTCCGCCGACTCCGCCGACGAGGGGGACGGCGTCCGCGGGCGGGCGGAGCACCAGGCGCCCGAGACCGACGGCCAGGTGCTGCTCACGAGCGGCGAAGGGCTGCGGGTCGGAAGTATGGTCGAGGCGAAGGTGGTCGGTACGGAGGGTGTCGACCTGGTGGCCGAGCCGCTGCCGGGGTCGTCCGCGTGGCGTGAGGAGGCCGGCAGATGACGGGAGTCCCGGCGTCCGCGGCGGGCGGTTCCTCCGGTGCGCGCAGGACCGGCGGTGCGACCGAGGGCGGAGCCGCCGGGCGCGGCGGCAAGATCGCGGCCGCCGCCGTCAACCAGGCGAGCGTGTGGAACGTCGCCAATCTGCTGACGATGCTCCGGCTGCTCCTCGTACCGGCCTTCGTCGCCCTGATGCTCGGCAACGGCGGGTACGACCCGGCCTGGCGCTCCTTCGCCTGGGCCGCCTTCGCCGTCGCCATGATCACCGACCTGTTCGACGGGCACCTGGCGCGCACCTACAACCTCGTCACCGACTTCGGGAAGATCGCCGACCCCATCGCCGACAAGGCGATCATGGGGGCGGCGCTCATCTGTCTGTCCGCCCTGGGTGACCTGCCGTGGTGGGTGACGGCCGTGATCCTCGGCCGGGAACTCGGGATCACCGTGCTGCGTTTCGTGGTCATCCGGTACGGCGTCATCCCCGCGAGCCGGGGCGGCAAGCTCAAGACCCTCACCCAGGGTGTGGCCGTCGGCATGTACGTCCTGGCGCTGACGGGCCCCCTGGCGACCCTGAGGTTCTGGGTGATGGCGGCGGCGGTCGTCCTGACCGTGGCGACCGGACTGGACTACGTGAAACAGGCCATTGTGCTGCGCCGCCGGGGAATCGCCGAGCGCAGAGCGGCGTTGAAGGAGACGGAAGTTTGAGTTCCACGGCCGCCGACGTGGTGCGGCTACTCACGGTCAGGGGCGAGACCCTCGCGGTCGCCGAGTCACTGACCGGTGGACTGGTGGCGGCCGGGATCACTGCGGTCCCCGGCGCCTCCAAGGCTTTCCGGGGATCGGTCACCGCCTACGCGACGGAGCTGAAGCGGGACCTGCTCGGCGTCGACGGGGAACTGCTCACGGCGCGCGGAGCGGTGGACCCGCAGGTCGCCGCCCAGATGGCGGCGGGCGTGCGGAAGGCGCTGGGCGCCGACTGGGGCATCGCGACGACGGGCGTGGCCGGCCCCGACCCGCAGGACGGACAGCCGGTGGGCACGGTCTTCGTGGCCGTGGACGGGCCCTGCGCAGGAGACGGTGGTTCCGCCCGTGGCGGAAAAGTGGAGGCGCTGCGGTTGAACGGCGATCGCGCGGAAATTCGTATGGAGAGTGTACGGAGCGTACTCGCACTCCTCTTGAGGGGGCTTGCGGGCGAACAGACCGGGAATGAGCGGGCACAGGATACGGAACGGAACGGGGGGTTTTGATGTTTGCAGCCCTGAGTGAACACGACATCGCTCCCCGCACGGCCGCGGCGCGAGGCGGTACGGTGGGGCGTGAAGGATGCGGTTACACGGTCCGAGGAGGGAGCCACCGATGATTCTGCTCCGTCGCCTGCTGGGTGACGTGCTGCGTCGGCAGCGCCAACGCCAGGGCCGTACTCTGCGCGAAGTCTCCTCGTCCGCCCGAGTCTCACTCGGCTATCTCTCCGAGGTGGAGCGGGGGCAGAAGGAGGCCTCTTCCGAACTGCTCTCCGCCATCTGCGACGCGCTGGACGTACGGATGTCCGAACTCATGCGGGAAGTGAGCGACGAGCTCGCGCTCGCCGAGCTGGCCCAGTCCGCTGCGGCCACGCCCAGCGAGACCGTTCCCGCGCCGGTTCGCCCGATGCTTGGTTCCGTGTCGGTGACCGGTGTGCCGCCGGAACGGGTGACCATCAAGGCGCCCGCGGAGGCGGTGGACGTCGTCGCCGCCTGAGCGCTGCGAACGTGTGCGTGTGAGGCCCCGGCCGGGGCTTCTCCGGGAAGCCGGAGAGGTGCGGTCGGGGTTTTTGCGTGCGTGTTCGGGACTCTTGCGTGTGCGGCGGCAGGAGCGCCGGTGGGTGACGGCCGGTCGTGTCCGGTTTGCCGGTCTTCGGTGGTGCGGTCATCGTGGAAGGACTGGCCGTGGCGGGAGCGGCCGGGGGGCCGACCGACGGAGGTGTGGATGTACGTCGTGAAGAGCCCGTTGTCCGACGCGGACCTGAAGGCCGTCTCCGAGGCGCTCCAGGGCGGCCTCGTGGACCTGGTGGACCTGGCCCTGGTGGCCAAGCAGATCCACTGGAACGTGGTCGGCCCGCGGTTCCGCTCCGTCCACCTCCAGCTCGACGAACTCGTCGACACCGCGCGCACGCACTCGGACACCGTGGCCGAGCGGGCCTCGGCGCTGGGAGTCTCCCCTGACGGGCGTGCCGCGACCGTGGCCGTCGGCAGCGGCATCGACGTGACGCCGGACGGATGGGTCGACGACAACACCGCGGTGCAGACGATCGTGGACGCGCTGGGCGCGGTGATCACGCGGATGCGGGAGCGGATCGCGGCGACCGGGGACCCCGACCCGGTGAGCCAGGACATCTTCATCCAGATCACCGCCGATCTCGAGAAGCAGCACTGGATGTTCCAGGCCGGGAACGGCTGACGCGGCCGTGGTGTCGGCGCGGGCCGCTCGCCGGGCGGCCGCGCTGGGGGCCGGCACGCTGTGGTGGTGGGCCGTGCTGCGCCTGGCGCTCGAACCCGGGGCCGGGGTGCTCGAAGGGGCGGTCGCGGTCGGTGGCTGGGGGCTGAGTGTGCTGCCGGTGCACTGCGTTCCCAGGCGGCAGGCGGTGGGGGCGATGGGCGCGGGGCGGTGGCGGCGGGCACTGCTCGCGGCCGTGGGCGGCCGGGGATCGCCGAGGGGTGGTGCGGACGGGGGCCGAGGTCCGGAGGGGCCCGGCCGGACGGGGACATGACTCAGCGGCTGCAAGGGCTTCGGGCGGCAGCGCTTACTGCTCGCCGCAGAAGCAGACCCCGACGACGCGCCCAACCCGATGGAAGGACCGGATCGATGAGCGTCACCAGTCTGAACAAGGACCTCGAGAACCTGACCCTCACCCCGATCGCCGACTTCTCCGCTCCCGTGGAACGGGTGTGGGAGCTGTGGTCCGACCCCCGGCAGCTGGAGCGCTGGTGGGGCCCGCCGACCTACCCGGCGACGGTGGAACAGCACGACCTGACCCCGGGCGGGGACGTCACGTACTTCATGACCGGACCGGAGGGGGACAAGTACCGCGGCTGGTGGCGGGTCGCCACGGTGGACGCGCCGACGTCCCTGGAGTTCACCGACGGGTTCGCCGACCAGGACGGTGTGCCCGACGCCGACATGCCGACGACCACGACCAGGGTGACGCTCACCGAGCGCGACGGCGGCACCCGTATGGAGATGCTGTCGGTCTTCGACACCCGGGAGCAGATGGACCAGCTGATGAAGATGGGCATGGAGGAGGGGCTGCGCGAGGCGGCCGGCCAGATGGACGGCCTGCTCGTCGGCTGAGTCAGCGCGGCCCGCGCTGCCACCCGGGCTCGCCCCGCGGGCCGGTGGCGGCGCGAACGGGGGCGGGGCCGGCCTGGCAGACCGGGCACCAGTACGTGGGACGCTCACGCGAGCCGTCGCCCTGGTTGGCCACCCGGACCGGGGTACCGCAGCGCAGGCAGGGCCGGGGTGCCCGGCCGTACACGAACAGGTCCGCGCCGCGCAGGCTCCCCGTCGTACGGCGGACCGGGCGGTCGCGGTTCGCCTCCAGCAGCCGCTTCGCCAGCGCGGGTACCTTCGCGGCGTGCGTGGCGGGCAGCTCGCCGACGGGCAGCCAGGGAGTGACGCCGAGCAGGAAACAGAGCTCGCACTTGTAGACATTGCCGATACCGGCGAGGTTGCGCTGGTCCAGCAGGGCCTCGCCTAGGGGGCGGGCGGGGTCACCCAGCAGGTTGGCCAACGCCTGGTCGGGGTCCCAGTCCGGGCCCAGCAGGTCGGGGCCGAGGTGGCCGACGGCGCGCCCCTCGTCGGCCGTGCGGAGGATCTCCAGCACCGGGAGGCGGTAGCCGACGGCCGTGCGGTCGACGGTGCCCAGCACGGCGCGGATCTGGTGCGCCGGCCCGCCACTCCAGCGCCGGCCCGCCGCGAACACCTTCCAGGAGCCGTCCATCCGCAGGTGCGAGTGCACCGTCAGACCGCCCTCCACGCGGGCCAGCAGATGCTTGCCGCGCGGGGTGACGTCCAGGACCGTGCGGCCGGTCAGGTCGGCCGTGGCGTAGCGGGGGACGCGGAAGTCGCTGCGCGTCAGCACCTCGCCCGCGAGGGCGTCGTGCAACCGCCGCGCGGCCTGCCAGACCGTGTCTCCTTCGGGCATGGGTCAAGGGTGGCATGGCAGGCTCAGGCGCGGATGCGCAGACCGCGCGGGGTGGCGACGAACCCCGCGTTCTCCAGCAGCGGGCCGAACGGGGAGGTCAGAGCCGCCGCGCCGTTGACACGCTCCACCGTGACCGTGCCGAGGGAACCGGCACGGGCAGCATCGGCGAGCGCCTCCGTCGCCGCGCGCAGGCGCGGATCGTCCGTGGGCAGACCGTCGGGGGCGGACGGCCACAGCAGGAGCGTCTTGCCGCCGCGCTCCATGTACAACGCGGGCTCGCCCTCGACCAGCACCACCAGGGACCCCGCCTTGCGGCCGGGTTTGTGCGTGGAGCCGGCCGGGGGCTCGGGCCAGGGAAGCGCGGCGCCGTACGCGTTCGCCGGGTCGGCGGCGGCCAGTACGACGGCGGGCGGACCGGCGGGAGCACGGCCGCGACGGTCGGCGAATCCGGTGCCGTACGGACCGCGCCGGCCGCCGAAGCCGCCGTCAGCGCCTCCGGGGGGCCCTCCGAAGCTGCCGGAACCGCCCTGTGCGCCGCCGCCGCGCGGGCCGCCGGCGCCCGGCTCGGCGTAGTCGCGGGGTGAGGTGTAGTCGCGGGGTGAGATGTAGTCACCACGGGACGGGGACCGGCCCAGACCGTCTGGATCCGCGAAGACGTCGTCCCAGGGGTCCGGGGCACCGGAAGTGCCGGAAGCGCCGGAAGCGCCGGGCGGCGACCCGTGGCTGCCGGGCGGGAAGCCGTCGGACGGGGCGTCGAACGAGCCGTCGTAGGGGCCGGCCCAGGGCGAGCCGGGGACCGGGCCGGGGAAGCCGTCGGACGCCGCCGGGCTGTCGGGGCCGCCGGCGAGGGGCGCCGGTCCCGGAGGGCCCTCGCCGCGCTCCCGGGCGTTCGCCACCGCACGCAACCGGTCCACGGCGCCCTCCATGGCGAACTGCGCCGCCCCGAGCCCTTCCACGACATAGCCCCGCCGGGCCTGCCCGCTCTCCTCGAAGGCGGCCAGAATGCGGTACACCGCCGAGAAACCCCCCTCGACGCCCTCGGCGGCGACCGCGCCCCTGGTCACCACGCCGTGCCGGTCGAGGAGCGTGCGGGCCAGCGCATGAGCGCGCACCGTCGTGTCCGGCTCGCGGGCCGGGAGCAGCGACCACCGTCCGGCGACGGTCGGCGGGCCGCCGCGGGAGGCGGGCCGGGCGGCGGCCGTGAGCGAGCCGTAGCGTCCGCGCGGGACGGATCGCTTGGCGCGGTGAGCGGTGGAACCCGCGGTGCGGCCGGAGCCCAGCAGGGAGCGCAGGGGCGCGAGCGTGTCGTTGGTCAGCCGTCCGGACCACGCCAGCTCCCACAGGGCGTCGGCCAGCTGTGGATCGGTGACGTCCGGGTGGGTGGTCGCACGGACCTGGTCGGCGATCTGGCGGAAGAAGAGGCCGTACCCGCCCGAGAGGGCGCTCAGGACGGACTCGTGCAGAGCGGTCGTTTCCAGGGGGTGCGGAGGCGGCAGGAGCACCGGGGCCGCGTCCGCGAGGTAGAGCGAGACCCAGCCGTCCTTGCCGGGGAGCGAGCCGGCTCCGGCCCACACCACCTCGCCGGCGGCCGTGAGCTCGTCCAGCATCGCCGGGTTGTAGTGCGCGACCCGCGACGGCAGGACCAGTTTCTCCAGGGCCGAGGCGGGCACCGAGGCGCCCTGCAACTGCTCGACCGCGCGGACCAGCCCGTCGACGCCGCGCAGTGCGTGCCCCTTGCCGATGTGCTGCCACTGGGGGAGGAACTGCCCGAGCGCGGCCGGCGGAACCGGCTCCAGTTCGTGCCGGAGCGCGGCCAGGGAACGGCGCCGCAACCGGCGCAGGACGGTCGCGTCGCACCACTCCTGGCCGATACCGGCCGGATGGAACTCGCCCTGCACGACCCGGCCCGCCGCCGCGAGCCGCTGCAGGGCGCCCTCGGTGACCGCCACGCCGAGGCCGAAGCGGGCCGCCGCGGTGACCGACGTGAACGGGCCGTGGGTGCGGGCGTGGCGGGCGAGGAGGTCGCCGAGGGGGTCCTTGACCGGCTCGGTGAATGCCTCCGGCACGCCGACGGGCAGGGCCGTGCCCAGCGCGTCGCGCAGCCGCCCCGCGTCCTCGATCGCCGCCCAGTGGTCGGCCCCGGCGATCCGCACCTTGATCGCGCGCCGCGCGGCGGCCAGCTCCGGCGCCCACCGAGGCTCGGCACCCCGCTCGGCCAGCTCGGCGTCGGTGAGCGGACCGAGCACCCGCAACAGGTCCGCGACGCCCTCCGGGTCCTTCACCCGGCGGTCGTCGGTGAGCCACCGCAGCTCGCGCTCCAGCTCGGTCAGCACCTCCGCGTCGAGCAGCTCGCGCAGCTCCGCCTGGCCGAGCAGTTCCGCCAGCAGCCGGGAGTCCAGCGACAGGGCGGCGGCCCGGCGCTCGGCGAGGGGCGAGTCGCCCTCGTACAGGAACTGTGCGACGTAGCCGAAGAGCAGCGAGCGGGCGAACGGCGACGGCTCCGGCGTGGTGACCTCGACCAGACGCACCTTGCGCGACTCCAGGTCGCCCATCAGCTCGACCAGCCCGGGCACGTCGAAGACGTCCTGGAGGCATTCGCGGATCGCCTCCAGGACGATCGGGAACGAGCCGTACTCGCTCGCCACCTCCAGCAACTGCGCGGCGCGCTGCCGTTGCTGCCACAGCGGGGTGCGCTTGCCGGGGCTGCGGCGCGGCAGCAGCAGCGCACGGGCGGCGCACTCACGGAACCGGGACGCGAACAGCGCCGAGCCGCCCACCTGGTCGGTGACGACCCGGTCGACCTCCCCCTTGTCGAAGACGACGTCGGCCGCGCCGACGGGCGCCTTCTCGGCGTCGTACTCGAGGCCCGGCTTCGCGGGGTCCTGGTCGAGGAAGTCCAGGCCCATCAGGTCGGCGTCCGGCAGGCGCAGCACGATGCCGTCGTCGGCGTGCATGACCTGCGCGTCCATGCCGTACCGCTCGGTCAGCTTGGCACCGAGCGCCAGGGCCCACGGGGCGTGGACCTGCGCGCCGAAGGGGGAGTGGACCACGACCCGCCAGTCGCCCAGCTCGTCCCGGAACCGTTCGACCACGATGGTGCGGTCGTCGGGGACGTGTCCGCAGGCCTCGCGCTGTTCGTCGAGGTACGACAGCACGTTGTCCGCCGCCCAGGCGTCCAGCCCGGCGGTGACCAGGCGCAGCCGGGCGTCCTCCTTGGCGAGGGAGCCGACCTCGCGCAGGAACGCGCCCAGCGCGCGGCCCAGCTCCAGGGGGCGGCCCAGCTGGTCGCCCTTCCAGAACGGCAGCCGGCCCGGCACACCGGGAGCCGGGGAGACCAGCACCCGGTCGCGGGTGATGTCCTCGATCCGCCAGGAGCTGGTGCCGAGCGTGAAGACGTCCCCCACGCGGGATTCGTACACCATCTCCTCGTCGAGCTCGCCGACCCGGCCGCCGCCCTTCTTCGGGTCGGCTCCGGCGAGGAAGACACCGAAGAGCCCGCGGTCGGGGATCGTGCCGCCGGACGTGACCGCGAGGCGCTGCGCGCCCGGCCGGCCGGTGACCGTCCCGGCCACCCGGTCCCACACCACGCGCGGGCGCAGCTCCGCGAAGGCGTCGGACGGATAGCGGCCCGCGAGCATGTCCAGGACCGCCGTGAAGGCCGACTCCGGCAGCGAGGCGAACGGGGCGGCGCGGCGGACGGTGGCGAGCAGGTCGTCGACCTGCCAGGTGTCCAGGGCCGTCATCGCCACGATCTGCTGCGCCAGGACGTCCAGCGGGTTGGCCGGGATCCTGAGCGCCTCGATGGCGCCGTCGCGCATCCGCTCGGTGACCACGGCCGCCTGCACCAGGTCCCCGCGGTACTTGGGGAAGACCACGCCCGTGGAGACGGCGCCGACCTGGTGTCCCGCGCGGCCGACACGCTGGAGGCCGGAGGCCACGGAGGGCGGCGACTCGACCTGGACGACCAGGTCGACGGCGCCCATGTCGATGCCCAGCTCCAGGCTGGACGTCGCCACCACCGCGGGCAGGCGGCCCGCCTTGAGGTCCTCCTCGACCAGGGCGCGCTGCTCCTTGGAGACCGAGCCGTGGTGGGCGCGGGCGATCACGGGCGGGGCACCCTGCGCGGCGCCCGACCCGCCCATGAGCTCCGCGGGGGAGTGGTGCTCGCCCAGCGGCTCGCCGGTGGCCCGCTCGTACGCGATCTCGTTGAGCCTGTTGCACAGGCGTTCCGCCAGGCGCCGGGAGTTGGCGAAGACGATCGTGGAGCGGTGCGACTGGACGAGGTCGGTGATGCGCTCCTCGACGTGCGGCCAGATCGACGGTCGCTCCGCGCCCTCGTTGCCGTCCGCGACCGGGGAGCCACCCAGCTCGCCCAGGTCTTCGACCGGGACGACGACGGACAGGTCGAACTCCTTGCCCGACTCCGGCTGGACGATCTCCACCTTGCCGCGCGGGGCCAGGAACCGGGCGACCTCGTCCACGGGGCGGACCGTCGCCGACAGCCCGATGCGGCGGGCCGGCTTCGGCAGCAGCTCGTCCAGCCGCTCCAGGGTGAGGGCGAGATGGGCGCCGCGCTTGGTGCCCGCCACCGCGTGCACCTCGTCCAGGATCACCGTCTCGACGCCGGTCAGCGCGTCGCGCGTGGCCGACGTCAGCATCAGGAACAGGGACTCCGGGGTGGTGATCAGGATGTCCGGCGGACGGGTGGACAGGGCACGGCGCTCGGCGGCCGGGGTGTCGCCGGAGCGGGTACCGACCTTGACCTCGGGCTCGGGCAGACCGAGGCGCACGGATTCCTGGCGGATGCCGGTCAGCGGACTGCGTAGATTGCGCTCGACGTCGACGGCCAGGGCCTTGAGCGGGGAGACGTACAGGACCCGGCAGCGCTTCTTGGGGTCGGCGGGCGGAGGTGTCGAGGCCAGCTGGTCCAGGGCGGCGAGGAAGGCGGCCAGCGTCTTGCCGGAGCCGGTGGGGGCGACCACCAGGACGTCGGAGCCCTCCGAGATGGCCTGCCACGCCCCCGCCTGGGCGGCGGTGGGCGCGGAGAAGGCCCCCGTGAACCAGCCGCGGGTCGCGGGGGAGAAGCCGTTCAGGGCTCGGTGTGCGGAGCTGACCATGGATCCATCGTGCACCCGAGCACTGACAATCGGCCTGAGCTGGGCGGATGCGGGGTGCCTGCGGCTGCGGTGGCAGGGCGGCAGCGTCGCGTCGCCCGGCTGACTGGGACGGGCGCGGCGGGTGGCCGCTGCCGACCGACGGGGCCGCGCGGAAGCGGTGACGGAGAATGGACGCATGGCGGGATCGAGTGAGCGGGCGCGGCACTGGCGGTACCCGGAGCTGCCCGGCGTCGACCTGCTCCGAGCCCAGTACATACGGAAGACCTTCATCCGCCACACGCACGAGCACTTCGTCATCGCCGCCATCGCCGACGGAGTGGAGATCTTCCACCACGGCGGGAGCGACCAGCACGCAGGGGCCGGATCGCTGGCCCTCGTCAACCCGGACACCCCGCACACGGGCCGGGCAGGCGTACCGGAGGGCTGGCGTTACGGGGCCGTCTACCCGGCGCCCGAGCTCGTGGCCGGCATCGCGGCGGAGACGACCACGCTGCGCGGGACGCCCGGATTCGTCAGGCCGGTGCTCGACGACCCGTACACCGTCGAGCTGGTGCACCGCGTGCTGCGGGCCGCCGACGAGGGGAACGCGCTCGCCGCCGACACCCTGCTGCGCGTGGCCGTCACCCGGCTGCTGCGGCTGAACGGCGGTGCGCTGCCGCGCCGGGAGGTGCGTACGGCCGGGACGCGGATCGCGGCACGCGCGCGTGCCGTGCTGGAGGAGCGGATGGCCGGCCCGCCGAGTCTGGAACGGCTCGCCGCCGAACTCGGCAGCAGTCCCTTCGCGCTGCTGCGCGCCTTCCGGGACGCCTACGGGATGCCGCCCCACACCTGGCTGACGGACGCCCGGGTGCGCCGGGCACGGCGGCTGCTGGACACCGGGACGTCACCGGCCGAGGCCGCCGTGGCGGTGGGCTTCACCGACCAGCCGCACCTGAACCGGCACTTCGCGCGGATCGTGGGTGTGCCGCCCGGCGCCTACCAGCGGGAGCGCAAGAACGTACAAGACGCGCGGCGGAGACTTCTCCTACCGTCCGAGGAGTGACAGATCAGACAGTAGTCCCGGAAACGAACGTGGAGGGCAAGCCGGACGCCGCCGTCGTACGGGACGCCCTAGGTGTCGGAGTCGCCGTCGGACTGTCCGGGTTCGCCTTCGGGGTGACCTCGGCCGGCAGCGGACTGACACTGGCGCAGACCTGCGCGCTCAGCCTCCTGGTGTTCACCGGGGCGTCCCAGTTCGCGCTGGTGGGGGCGCTGGCGGCCGGCGGAAATCCCCTCACCGCCGCGGCGGGGGCCTTCTTCCTGGGCGTGCGCAACGCCTTCTACGGATTGCGGCTGTCGCAGTTGCTGGCCCTCCCGCGCGCGGTGCGCCCGTTCGCCGCGCAGTGGGTGATCGACGAGACGACGGCCGTGGCCCTCGCCCAGCCCACGCGGCGCGGCGTCCGGATCGGGTTCACGGTCACCGGACTCACCCTGTACCTGCTGTGGAACCTCACCACCCTGCTCGGCGCGCTGGGTGCGGAGGCCATCGGGGACACCGACGCCTGGGGGCTCGACGCCGCCGGGCCCGCGGTCTTCCTGGCGCTGCTCGCACCGATGCTGAGGACCACCACGGAAAGGATGGTCGCCGCCCTGGCCGTCCTCCTGGGGCTCGGCCTGCTCCCCGTCCTTCCCGCCGGTGTGCCCGTTCTGGTGGCCGCACTGGCGGCCCCGGTCGTCCTCTGGGCGCGCGGACGCCGCGGGAGCGGGGCCGGTCGGGACTTGGCGCGGGAGGAGGACCGTTGAGCGTCTGGATCGCGATCGGCGTGACCGCGGTGGGGTGCTATGCCGTCAAACTCATCGGGCTGCTGGTGCCCGCGGGCGCGCTGGAGCGGCCCCTGGTCCGGCGCCTCGCCGCCCTGCTGCCCGTGGCGCTCCTCGCCGCGCTCACCGCGCAGCAGACCTTCGCCGACGGGCAGACGCTGGTGCTGGACGCGCGGGCCGCAGGAGTCGCCGCGGCAGCCTTGGCGCTGGTCCTGCGCGCGCCGTTCCTGCTCGTCGTCGCGGCGGCCGTGGTGGTGACCGCGGGCGTACGGGCCATGGGCGGCTGACGAGCCCGCAAGCCCACGAGCCCGGTCAGCCGGTCAGCCGATCAGCCGATCGGGCGGCCGTACGCGCGGAGCGTGCGCAGGGCCTCGAGCGTCACCCCGGGACGGGCCTCCAGGGCGGGAGCGGCTGCCCAGCGGCGCCAACGGACGGGCCAGCCCCCGTCCTCCTCCTGCTCCGAGGCGAGGAAGTCGAGGGAGCGGGCCATCTCGGCGTCCGTGAACCACGCGCGCGCGAGGGAGTGCGGGTGGCCCGCGTAGTCGTGGGGGAAGTGGTGCTCGCCCGGGGCGTAGCCGGGGGAGACCGGATACGCGTCGCGGTCGTCCGGGTCCAGCACCGCGAGGCGCTGTCCGCGCACGAGTCGGCCCAGCCGGTCGGCGGCCGCCTCCGCGCGGGGACGGTCGGAAGCGCTGTCCAGGAAGGCCACGGCGGCCTCGATCTCGTAGGGGTGAGAGGTCTCCAGCGACTCCGCCGCCTGCCAGCAGAAGTCCGTCGCCCGGAACAGCCAGGCGTGCCAGACGTCGTTGCGGTGCAGCAGGCCGACCACCGGCCCCGTGGCGAGCAGCTCGCCGGGCGGGTCGTCCACGACCGGTACGAACGGGGCCGCCGGATACCCCCGCTGACTGGGATGGACCGCGGGCAGGGCGCCGTCCCGCGTGGACACGGAGGTCAGGTAGCGGCACATCCGCTCCACGCGCTGTCCGCCGCAGCTGCCGACGGCGTCCAGGACGCGCAAGGCACGCGCGGTGTGCAGAGGCTGGCTGACCGGGCCGCGCAGATCGGGTTCCAGCCCGTGACCGTACCCGCCGTCCTCGTTGCGGTAGGCGTCCAGGGCGCTCTCCACCGGACGGGCGTCGCCGTCGCGGAAGTGGTACGCGAACAGGCGCTGTTCCAGCACCCGCGCGGTGAGCCAGACGAAGTGCTCCGCGCATGCGAGCGGAGAGCGCCCGGCGGGAGGCGGGGGTGTCGTGGGGAGTGGGGAAGATCCGTTTTCGGCCATGGTCAGACCGTAGGACGGAAAGCGGTCCCGGTACGTGGTCCCGGCACGGGGCCCACCCTCAGGGGCGGGATACTGGAGTCATGCGGTTGACGGTCTTCTGGGAGCGGATGACGGATCACTTCGGTCCGGGCTACGCCGACACCTTCGCGCGCGATCACGTGATGGCGGAGCTGGGCGGGCGTACGGTGCACGAGGCGCTGGACGCCGGCTGGGACGCCAAGGACGTGTGGCGGGTGGTCTGCACCGTCATGAACGTGCCGCGGGAGCAGCGCTGACCGGGCATGAAGATCAGCGAACGGGACTCCGCCGTCCGCGGCGTGGGTGAGACTTGATCCGTGGCACCCACTGACGAGACCGGGCAGGCGACCCGGCACGCATCCACGACCGGCACGACGCCGCCCGACCCGCCCCCGCCCGGGGGCGCCGCCGGGCCGGGCGCGCGCATGCCGCGCTGGCTGCCGCGCGCCATGGTGCTCGCTCTCGCGCTCATCGCCGTCTTCCAGCTGGGCAGCTGGGCCTTCCACCAGCTCACCGGCCTGCTGATCAACATCCTCATCGCGTTCTTCCTGGCCCTCGCCATCGAGCCCGCGGTGAGCTGGATGGCCGGGCGCGGCATGCGCCGCGGACTGGCCACCTTCTTCGTGTTCCTCCTCGTGCTGATCGCCGCCGCCGGGTTCGTCACGCTGCTCGGCTCCATGCTCGCGGGCCAGATCGTCAAGATGGTCGAGGACTTCCCGGAGTACCTCGACTCCGTCATCAACTGGGTCAACGGCCACTTCCACACCGAGCTGAGACGGGTCGACATCCAGGAGGGCCTGCTCCGCTCCGACTGGCTGCGCAACTACGTGCAGAACAGCGCCACCGGCGTCCTGGACGTGTCGGCCCAGGTACTCGGCGGGCTCTTCCAGCTGCTGACGATCCTGCTGTTCTCCTTCTACTTCGCCGCCGACGGCCCCCGGCTGCGACGCGCGCTCTGCTCCGTCCTGCCGCCCGCCCGGCAGGCCGAGGTGCTGCGCGCGTGGGAGATCGCCGTCGACAAGACGGGCGGCTATCTGTACTCGCGCGGTCTGATGGCGCTCGTGTCCGGTGTCGCGCACTACATCCTGCTGGAGTTCCTGGAGGTGCCGTACGCCCCCGCGCTCGCCGTGTGGGTGGGCCTGGTGTCGCAGTTCATCCCCACCATCGGCACCTATCTCGCGGGTGCCCTGCCGATGCTGATCGCCTTCACGGTCAACCCCTGGTACGCGCTGTGGGTGCTGGTCTTCGTGGTGATCTACCAGCAGTTCGAGAACTACGTGCTGCAGCCCAAGCTGACGTCCAAGACCGTGGACATCCACCCCGCGGTCGCCTTCGGCTCGGTCGTCGCGGGCACAGCCCTGCTCGGTGCGGTCGGTGCGCTGATCGCCATTCCGGCGATCGCCACGCTGCAGGCGTTCCTGGGGGCGTACGTCAAGCGCTACGACGTCACGGACGATCCGCGCGTCCACGGACGCCGGATCCGCCGGCCGGCCGGGGCCGGAGGTTCCACGCGTCTGCGCAAGCTGTGGGCCAAGAGGCCGGAGGACGGGGCCGGCTCTTAGGCCAATCAGCCCTGCGGCTCCTGCGGCTTGGCGTCGACCTCCCGCAGTCCGAGGTCCGTGCCGCCGGTGCGGGTCTCCGTGCGGTGGCCGCGGGCGATGTAGTCCCGCACCACCGCCTCGACGGCGTCCTGGGGCGAGCCGATGCCGGCCAGGACCATCACCTCCACCACCAGTTCGGCGTCAAGACTGATGTTGATCTTGGCCACGGTGCCCCCTCTTCTCGTCGCGACCGCACTCTAGCCAGGTGGCCGCCGGGCCGGCAGACGTACGCTCGGAGGAGCCGCGTGGTGCGCTTGACACGAAAATCGAACATCCATTCTCATGGAGGCTCCGGCGAGGCTCGTGACGGGTGATTCGACTGGGTTTGGACGGAGAAGTGCCCGAGTTATCCACAGGCCGGACCCGCATCGGGGCGCATTGTCAGTGGCAGGCATTAGCGTCTTTGACGTGAAGCGATCGAATCAAGCAAACCGGGTGGAACCCATGGCAGGAACCGACCGCGAGAAGGCCCTGGACGCCGCGCTCGCACAGATTGAACGGCAATTCGGCAAGGGCGCGGTCATGCGCATGGGCGAGCGGTCGAGGGAGCCCATCGAGGTCATCTCGACCGGGTCGACCGCGCTCGACGTGGCCCTCGGTGTCGGCGGCATCCCGCGTGGCCGGGTCGTGGAGATCTACGGCCCCGAGTCCTCGGGCAAGACGACCTTGACCCTGCACGCCGTGGCGAACGCGCAGAAGGCCGGCGGCCAGGTCGCGTTCGTGGACGCGGAGCACGCCCTCGACCCCGAGTACGCGCAGAAGCTCGGCGTCGACATCGACAACCTGATCCTGTCCCAGCCGGACAACGGCGAGCAGGCCCTGGAGATCGTGGACATGCTGGTCCGCTCCGGTGCCCTCGACCTGATCGTCATCGACTCCGTCGCCGCGCTCGTGCCGCGTGCGGAGATCGAGGGCGAGATGGGCGACAGCCACGTCGGCCTCCAGGCCCGGCTGATGAGCCAGGCCCTCCGGAAGATCACCAGCGCGCTCAACCAGTCCAAGACCACCGCGATCTTCATCAACCAGCTCCGCGAGAAGATCGGCGTCATGTTCGGCTCCCCGGAGACCACGACCGGCGGCCGGGCGCTGAAGTTCTACGCCTCGGTGCGCATCGACATCCGCCGCATCGAGACCTTGAAGGACGGCACGGAGGCAGTCGGTAACCGCACCCGCTGCAAGGTCGTCAAGAACAAGGTCGCGCCGCCCTTCAAGCAGGCCGAGTTCGACATCCTCTACGGCCAGGGCATCAGCCGCGAGGGCGGTCTGATCGACATGGGCGTGGAGCACGGCTTCGTCCGCAAGGCCGGCGCCTGGTACACGTACGAGGGCGACCAGCTCGGCCAGGGCAAGGAGAACGCGCGCAACTTCCTCAAGGACAACCCCGACCTCGCCAACGAGATCGAGAAGAAGATCAAGGAGAAGCTGGGCGTCGGGGTCCGTCCCGAGGAGCCGGCGGCCACCGAGCCGGCACCGGACGCCGCCGCGGCCGACGCCGCACCGGCGGTGCCCGCCCCCGCGACCGCCAAGGCCACCAAGTCCAAGGCCGCGGCAGCCAAGAGCTGATCCGTGACGCGACGAACCGACTGGGCGGTGACCACGTACGAGACGGATTCGTTCGCCGTCGACGCCGGTGACGGAGGCGAGGCGCGCCACGGTGACGGCGAGGCGCGCCGCGCAGGCGGACGGGGCCGTGGAACAACGGGCGGCGGGCGCGGACGGCGCCGGCGCGAGCGCGCGGAGCCGTCCGCGGAGGACGGAGGCGCCACCTCCTCGTCGAGGGCCGAGAAGGCGGAACCTCCGCGGGACCCGGTGGAGCAGGCACGGGCGATCTGCCTGCGCCTGCTCACCGGGACCCCGCGCACCCGCAAGCAGCTCGCCGACGCGTTGCGCAAACGAGAGATCCCCGACGAGGCCGCCGAGGAGGTGCTGTCCCGGTTCGAGGAGGTCGGACTGATCAACGACAGCGCCTTCGCGGACGCCTGGGTGGAGTCCCGGCACCACGGCCGCGGGCTGGCCCGGCGCGCCCTCGCCAGGGAGCTGCGGACCAAGGGCGTCGACACCACGCTCATCGACGCAGCGGTCTCCCGGCTGGACTCCGAGCAGGAAGAGGAGACCGCACGCGAGCTGGTCGCCCGGAAGCTGCGCGCCACCCGGGGCCTTGACCGCGACAAGAGACTGCGCCGCCTCGCGGGCATGCTCGCCCGCAAGGGCTATCCCGAGGGCATGGCCCTGCGGGTGGTCCGCCAGGCGTTGGAGGAGGAGGGCGAGGACACGGAGTTCCTCGGCGAGGAGGGATTCTGATCGGTACCAGGGCGCCGGGTCTCGGAAGCGTCCGGCCGGCCGGTTACGGAGTGACGACCGGCAGTCCCGCCGCCCGCCACGCCTGGAACCCGCCGATCAGATCGGTCGCCCGGTGCAGTCCCAGACGGTGCAGGGACTCCGCCGCCAGGCTGGAGGCGTAGCCCTCGTCGCAGATGACGACGACACGCAGGTCATGGCCCGTGGCCTCGGGGATACGGTGGCTGCCCCGCGGATCCAGGCGCCACTCCAGCTCGTTGCGCTCGATCACCACGGCGCCGGGGAGCACACCGTCCCGTTCGCGGAGGGCTGCGTAACGGATGTCGACCAGCAGCGCCGTGCCGGCCGTGGCGGCGTCGTACGCCTCGTGCGGCCCGATCCGCGGGTAGCCGCTGCGCACCCGTTCCAACAGTGCGTCGATGCCGGTCGGCTCCCTCATTGCCAGTCCTCCGGACGCTCGACCTGCTCCAGGCGCAGGATGTGGCCGCTGCGGCTGTAGCGGCGGATGCGCGGCAGGGGCGGGTAGTAGGCGTGCACGGAGATCGCGTGCGACTCGGTCGACTCGTTGAGGACCTCGTGCACGTGGTGCCGCCCGAAGGCGCGTCCCTCGCCGGCAGGCAATCGGCGTTCCCGGTCCACGCCGTCGGTGAGTTCCAGGGATTTCCAGCCGTCGGCGGGCAGACGGGCGGCGAGGGCGTTCTCCTTGAGTTCGCCCGCCGCGGTCACGAAGGCACCGACCGACTCGGCGTGATCGTGCCAGCCGGTGCCGGTACCGGGCGGCCAGCCGATCAGCCAGGCCTCGCTGCCGCCGGGCCCGGCCAGCCGCACCCAGGTGCGGCCCTCGGGATCGAGTGGGAGAGAGGCGATCAGATCGGTGTCGGCGGCCGTGCGCCGCGCGAAGTCGAGCAGTTCGGCGTGTGCGGGCGCGGCGGTGGCCGCAGAGAGTGAAGCGGAGGCGGAGGAAGACGCAGAGGCAGGGGAGGAGACAGTCACGGATACCGTCCTGTGTGGTTCGCGAAGAGCGCGCGGCGGCACGTCGAGCGGCGCGCGCGAAAAAAGTGATGCGAATTCAGCAGGACGGGCGACACACGCAGCCCGCGTAGCGGACGAGGTCCATGTGGACCCTCCGCCACAGGCGCACACAGGTGTCGGTCACGATCCGGAGTAGACCACGGCGGTGCCGGCCGGTCAACTCACCGTCACCATGCGGACGGCGACCGGCCACAGCCGGTCGCCCACGAGTCGTCGACGCGGACCGTGCCCGCCGGTCAGCGGCGGGACCCGGCCACCGCGCCCGCCTCCGCCTCGTCCTCCGCGGCCGTCGCGCTCGCCGCCGCCCCGCCCAGCGCGGTCTCCGCCGCCGCGTACAGGTCGGCCGGACGTACGCCGCTCTGCGCCGAGACCAAGTGGCCGTCGGGCCGCACGAGCAGCACGGTGTGGGCGGCGGCACCCGAGTACGCCTCGGCGACGAGCAGTTCGGCGCGATGCGGCAGCGCCGTCACCGCGGCCGCCAGCCGCGGCATGATCCCGGCGGTCACCCAGTGCTTCCGGTCCCACACCCCCGTGCCCGGCGCGACCAGCACCACCAGCAGCGCCCCGCGCCCGAGCCGGTCGCGCAGCCGAACGAACGTGCCGTCCTCAGCCGTGACCCGCACGTCGCTTACGGGCGAACCCGGCGACGTGCCGACGACCGTCTCCCCCGTGAGTTTCCCGGGCATGAGCGGCGAGTCGGCGTACGCCCCCGGCGCGCCCAGCGCTCCGCGCCCCAGGTGGCCGTCGGCGAGCAGCGCGTCGTTGCCCCGGGACGAGCCAGGCACGTAGGCACGCAGTCCCCCGCCGCCGCGCAGCAGCGGAAGTACCTGGTCGGCGGCGCGCAGCCGCGCGGCGATCGCCGTACGCCGCTCCTCCTGGTAACTGTCGAGCAGCGCGTCACGCGGCCCGTGATGCCAGGCCAGGGCCAGTTTCCAGGCGAGGTTGTCGGCGTCCCGCAGTCCTTCCTCCAGGCCCTGCGTGCCGAGCGCGCCCAGGAGGTGGGCCGCGTCCCCGGCGAGGAAGACGCGTCCCACCCGCCAGCGGCGGGCCAGCCGATGATGGACGGTGTGCACGCCGGTGTCGAGGAGCTCGTACGACGGAGTCACCCCCTCGGCCCAGCCGGTGAGCGTCTCACGAACGCGATTCACCAGCAGTTCGGGTGTGACCAGTTCCTTCCCGGGCGGCAACAGCCAGTCCAGGCGCCAGACACCGTCCGGCAGGGGGCGGCCGACGATCTCTCCCGCCGACGGACCCGACGTCCGCCACGGCGGCATCCGGTGGAGCAGCGCCTCGTCGGTCCACGGGAGTTCCGTACGCAGCGTGGCCACGGCGTATCGTTCCACCGCCGTACGGCCGGGGAAGCGGATGTCCTGGAGCTTGCGGACGGTGGAGCGGGGGCCGTCGCAGCCGACCAGGTAGCTGCCGCGCCACCAGGTGCCGGCGGGCCCGCGGGTGTGGGCGGTGACGCCGGAACCCTCCTGCTCGATGCCGTCGAGACGGCTGTCGACGGCGACCTTCACGAGCGTTTCGCGGGCGAGCGCGGCGCGCAGGACGCCGGTCAGTTCGTGCTGGGCGATGTGCAGCGGCGCGGGGTCGGCGTCGCCGAATTCGACCTCGCGCGTCACCTGCTTGCGCCGCATCGACCGCCATCCGGCCCAACGGGAACCCAGTCCCGTCAGCGGTGTTCCGGTGAGCCGCTCGACGAGGGCGACGGTGTCCTCGCGCAGCACGACGGTGCGCGCGGGGCGCGGTTCGTCCTTGCCCGGCCCTTCGTCGAGGACGACGCAGGGCACCTCCTGCCGCGCCAGTGCCAGGGCGAGCGTGAGCCCGACGGGCCCCGCTCCGGTGACGATCACCGGGTCCACGGTGCGGCGCCCCCTGCCCGTGGCGGTGTCCCGGGGGACGTAGGTGAACAGGACGTTGGAGCAGGGTGCACGGTCACAGAACGTATGCAACCCATTGGCGCTGCTTGCGTCAAGCGACGGAGGCAGTGGCGATCATGCCACTGCCTCCGTTGGTGTTGTGCGGGGTGACCGAGTGTCAGGCGTTGGCACCACCGGCGCCGGTCGCCGACGTTCCGGGGATTCCGGCGTCGTCCGCCTTGAGCACCGCGCCGGTCGACTTCTTGCCCCGCCGCAGCCGGCGCTCCAGCCAGCTCGCGAAGCTGGTGAGGGCGAAGTTGAGCGCGATGTAGATGACCGCGATGACGGTGTAACTGGCGATGACGTTGGCACCGTAGTAGGCGCTCATCGTGTTCGCGGAGGCGAGCAGCTCGGGGAAGGTGAGGACGGCACCGCCGAGGGCCGTGTCCTTGAGGATCACCACGAGCTGGCTGACGATGGCCGGCAGCATCGCGGTGACCGCCTGGGGCAGCAGGATCAGTCGCATCGACTGGCCCTTGCGCAGCCCGATGGCCATCGCCCCTTCGGCCTGCCCCTTGGGCAGCGCGAGGATACCGGCGCGGACGATCTCCGCGAGGACGGAGGCGTTGTACAGGACCAGACCCGTGATGACCGCGTACAGGGGACGGTCGTCGGTGCTCACGTTCGTGTACTCGGCGAACAGTGCGAGACCGAAGATCATCAGGACCAGTACGGGGATGGACCTGAAGAACTCCACCACAACCGAGACCGGGACCCGCACCCACGCGTGGTCCGACAGCCGTGCGATGCCCAGTACGGCGCCGAGCGGTAGCGCGATGACCATTGCGAGAGCGGCGGCCTTCAGGGTGTTCTGCAGACCTGGCCAGATGTACGTCGACCATGGTTCGCCGCTGGTGAAGAACATCTGCCACTTCGCCCAGTCGAGCTGGCCCTTCTCGTCGAGAGCCTTGTAGACCCACCAGAGCAGGGCCGCGAGGGCGACCAGGAAGACGGCTGTGAAGAGTATGTTGCGCCGCTTGGCGCGCGGGCCTTGGGCGTCGTAGAGAACAGAGCTCATCGCTTCACCGCCACCTTCTTGCCCACCCAGCCGAGGATCAGGCCGGTCGGCAGCGTCAGGACCACGAAACCGAAGGCGATGACCGCGGAGATCAGCAGCAGCTGAGCCTCGTTCTCGATCATGTCCTTCATCAGTGCCGCCGCTTCGGCGACGCCAATGGCGGCAGCCACCGTGGTGTTCTTGATGAGCGCGATCAGTACGTTGGCCAGCGGGCCGACGGTGGAACGGAACGCCTGTGGCAGCACCACCAGGCGGAGCACCTGACCGAAGCTGAGTCCGATCGCCCGGGCAGCCTCCGCCTGACCGACAGGGACCGTGTTGATGCCGGCACGCAGCGCCTCGCACACGAAGGACGACGTGTAGAGGACCAGGCCGAGGACGGCGAGCCGGAAGTTGATCGTCTCGAAGTCACCGCCGCCCAGGTCGACCCCCAGCGTCTGGTTCAGACCCAGGGACGCGAACAGGATGATCACCGTGAGCGGAATGTTCCGCACGATGTTCACGTATGCGGTCCCGAAGCCGCGCATCAACGGCACCGGGCCGACCCGCATGCCGGCCAGTATGGTGCCCCAGATCAGGGAGCCGACGGCCGAGAGCACAGCGAGCTGCACTGTCGTCCAGAAGGCTCCCAGCAGGTCGTAATCCTGAAGAAAGTCGAACACGATCTCCCGCGCTTCCGCGTGTAGGGATGCCCGCCAGGGTGCGCCGTCCCTTCCGGAGGACGGCGCACCCTGTCAGGCCCGGCCTCAGCTCTTGACGTCGCCGATCTTCGGCGCCGGCTCGTTCTTGTAGTTGGCCGGGCCGAAGTTGTCCTTGACGGCCTTGTCCCAGGCACCGTCGGCGACCATGGCCTCGAGCGCGTCGTTGATCTTGGCCTTGAGGTCGCTGCCCTTCTTGACGCCGATGCCGTAGTTCTCGTTGGTCATCTTGAAGCCGCCGAGCTTGAACTTGCCCTTGAACTGCTCCTGCGAGGCGTAGCCGGCGAGGATCGAGTCGTCGGTGGTCAGCGCGTCGATGGCGCCGGTCTGCAGACCGTTGAGGCAGGCGGAGTACGTCGGGTAGTTCTGCAGCTGCGCGTCGGGAGCCAGCTTGTCCTTGACGTTCTGGGCCGAGGTCGAACCGGTGACGGAGCAGAGCTTCGCGTCGTTCAGGTCCTCCGGCGACTTGATCTTGTCGTCGTCGGCGCGGAGCAGGACGTCCTGGTGGGCGAGCAGGTACGGGCCGGCGAAGTCGACCTTCTCCTCGCGCTTGGGGGTGATCGAGTACGTCGCGGCGATGAAGTCGACGTCACCGCGCTGCAGCATGGTCTCGCGGTCGGCGCTCTTCGACTCCTTCCACTCGATCTGGTCCTCGGAGTAGCCGAGCTTCTTGGCGACGTACGTGGCGACGTCGACGTCGAAGCCCTCGTAGCCGTCCGGGGTCTTCTGGCCGAGGCCCGGCTGGTCGAACTTGATGCCGATGGTGATCTTCTTGTCGCCCCCGCCGGAGGAGCCGTTGTCGCCCCCGTCGTCGGAGCCGCACGCGGTGGCGGTCAGGGCGAGGGCGAACACGGTGGCCGAGGCGGCGGTGACCTTGCGGAGCTTCATGGTGAACATCCTTTGGCTGTGATCGAACGGCGATCGGGCGATCAGATGATCGGGCGATCAGAGGTTCAGGTGATCGGATGCGGCCGACGCGGGGTGTCGGAGCCGCACCGGGTCAGTGGTGCAGGATCTTCGACAGGAAGTCCTTGGCACGGTCGCTGCGCGGGTTGCTGAAGAACTGGTCCGGCGTGGCCTCTTCGACGATCCGGCCGTCCGCCATGAACACCACGCGGTTGGCCGCCGACCGGGCGAAGCCCATCTCGTGGGTGACCACGATCATGGTCATGCCGTCCTCGGCGAGCTGCTTCATGACCTCCAGGACCTCGTTGATCATCTCGGGGTCGAGAGCCGACGTCGGCTCGTCGAAGAGCATGACCTTCGGGTCCATGGCCAGCGCCCGCGCGATGGCGACGCGCTGCTGCTGGCCACCGGAGAGCTGCGCGGGGTACTTGTCCGCCTGGGCGCCGACGCCGACCCGGTCGAGGAGGGCGCGTGCCTTCTCCTCGGCCTTCTTGGCGTCGACCTTGCGGACCTTGACCTGGCCGAGGGTGACGTTCTCGAGCACGGTCTTGTGCGCGAAGAGATTGAAGGACTGGAAGACCATGCCGACGTCGGCCCGCAGCCTGGCCAGCTCCTTGCCCTCGGCGGGCAGCGGCTTGCCGTCGATCGCGATCGATCCCGAGTCGATGGTCTCCAGGCGGTTGATGGTGCGGCACAGGGTGGACTTACCGGACCCGGAGGGCCCGATGACCACGACGACCTCGCCGCGGGTGATCGTCAGGTCGATGTCCTGGAGCACGTGCAACGCGCCGAAGTGCTTGTTGACACTCTTCAGGACGACCAGTTCGCCGGTCGAGGCCTTGTCTTCCTTGGCCACCGATACTTCGGTCATCGCTCTCGGGCTCCGTCCTCCTCGGTTTCGGAGGACAGTAGTAACGCCGATCGACCTGCGTCTCTATATCTGAGGGGAATCTGAGCATCACGATCCGATAGCAATCGGACACGAGTCGTAGCACTTGTGAGCAGGGCGCATATCGGCCGGATAACTTCGAGCGGCCGCAACCGGAACCCTCTTGACGCCGTCCCCCTCCATCGGCGTCACTGCACAGGACGCACGCGCGCGTGCGTGCGGTTCCGCATCTGCTCGATGCCCGCCCACCATGACGATCAACCCCCCAGACGTACGGCCGATGAACCGAAGGGAGCCCGGATGAGACTGCTGCTCGTCGAGGACGACAACCACGTGGCCGCCGCCCTGTCCGCGATCCTGGCCCGGCACGGCTTCGACGTCACCCACGCGCGCAGCGGCGAGGAGGCGCTCCAGGCGCTCGTCCCCGACGGCGACTGCTTCGGCGTCGTCCTGCTCGATCTCGGTCTGCCCGACCAGGACGGCTACGAGGTCTGCGGCAAGATCCGCAAGCTCACCGCCACCCCGGTCATCATGGTCACCGCCCGCTCCGACGTCCGTTCCCGCATCCACGGCCTGAACCTCGGCGCCGACGACTACGTGGTCAAGCCGTACGACACCGGAGAGCTGCTCGCCCGCATCCACGCCGTCAGCCGGCGCACCGCCCACGAGGACGCCACGGGGAGCACCGAGACCGTGGTGCGCCTGGGAGCCGTGCGCATCGAGCTGCCGACGCGCCAGGTCAGCGTGGACGGTGCGGCCGTCCAGCTCACCCGCAAGGAGTTCGACCTGCTCGCCCTGCTCGCGCAGCGACCCGGGGTGGTCTTCCGCCGGGAGCAGATCATCAGCGAGGTGTGGCGCACCAGCTGGGAGGGCACCGGGCGCACCCTGGAGGTGCACGTCGCCTCGCTGCGCGCCAAGCTGCGTATGCCGGCGCTCATCGAGACCGTCCGCGGCGTCGGCTACCGCCTCGTCGCCCCCGGCGCGTAGCGGGGCCGGGTGAGCACACGCCTTCTCCCGCTGCTCATCGTCCTGATGGCGGCCGTACTCCTCGCGCTGGGCGTCCCCCTGGGCGTGAGCGTCGCCCGCGCCGAGCAGCAGAAGGTCGTCATCGACCGCATGGACGACACCGCGCGCTTCGCGGCGCTCGCCCAGTTCGTCACCGAGGAGGTGCCGGGCGGCTCCCGCCCCACCAGCACGGACGAGCGCCTGGAGACCCTCCAGACCGAGCTGACCAGCTACCACGAGGTGTACGGCATCAAGGCGGGCGTCTTCTACCGCAACCACATCCCGATGGCCAACGCGCCGACGACCTGGTTCCTGCCGCAGACGGGCGAGGTGCGCGAAGCCTTCGACGAGGCACTGCTCAGCCGCCGCAGTCACGACCCCCAGCAGGTGTGGCCCTGGCAGGACGGCACCCTGGTGGTCGCCTCGCCGGTCATCCGGGACGGGGACGTCGTCGCCGTCGTGGTCACCGAGTCGCCCACCGACTCGATGGCGTCGCGCACCCTGCGCGGCTGGCTGATCATCGCCGCCGGGGAGACGGCGGCGATGCTGCTCGCCGTCGGCGCCGCGCTCCGGTTGACGGGCTGGGTGCTCAGGCCGGTGCGTGTCCTGGACGCCACGACGCACGACATCGCCACCGGACGCCTCAAGTCCCGGGTCGCGCCCGCCGGGGGACCGCCGGAGCTGAGGCGGCTGGCGCGGTCGTTCAACGAGATGGCGGACCACGTGGAGGACGTGCTGGAGCAGCAGCGCGCCTTCGTCGCCGACGCCTCGCACCAACTGCGCAACCCCCTCGCGGCACTGCTGCTGCGCATCGAACTGCTCGCCCTGGAGCTGCCCGAGGGCAACGAGGAGATCGCCTCCGTCCAGACCGAGGGCAAACGCCTGGCCCGGGTCCTGGACGACCTGCTCGACCTGGCGCTGGCCGAGCACACCCAGGCGGACCTCGCGGTCACCGACATCGGCGCGCTGGCCGCCGAGCGGGTGGCCGCCTGGGCGCCGACGGCCGAGGCCAAGGGCGTACGACTGGTGGGGGACTGCCCGCCGACCACCGGGTGGGCCGATCCGGTGGCGCTCTCCAGCGCCCTGGACGCGGTGATCGACAACGCGGTGAAGTTCACGCCCGCCGACGAGACCGTACGCGTCACGGTCGCCTCCACCGGGGACTCGGCGACCGTCGTGGTCACCGACGAGGGCCCCGGGCTGACCGACGACGAACTCGCGCGCGTGGGGGACCGTTTCTGGCGCAGCGGCCGGCACCAGAACATCAAGGGCTCCGGCCTCGGCTTGTCCATCTGCCGGGCGCTGCTCGCGGCGGGCGACGGATCGATCACCTTCGCCCACCACGAACCGCGCGGCCTGGCGGTGACGGTCACGGTGCCGCGGTCGGGCAACCGCGGGGAGCCGGCTCAGTCCTACGGCTTGACCGACCGGTAGTAGCGCCGGGCGCCCTCATGCAGCTCCAGGGGGTCGGTGTAGATCGCCGTGCGCAGGTCCACGAGCTGAGCGGAGTGGACGTGCGCCCCGATGCCGTCGCGGCTGTCCAGGACCGTCCTGGTCAGCCACTCGGTGAGCCGCGGATCCATGTCCGCGCGGGTGACCAGCAGGTTGGACACCGCCATGGTGGGCACCACGGCGCCGTTCTGCACGGTCGGGTAGGCCGACTCCGGCATGTTGGTGGTGCGGTAGTAGCGGGTCGCGCCGCCGGACTCGTGCAGCTTGGTGACGAGGTCCTCGGTGATGGGCACGAACCGGAAGGCGGAGGTCTCCGCTATCTGCCGGAGCCCGTCCGTCGGCACGCCGCCCGACCAGAAGAACGCGTCCAGCTCCTCGCCCAGCCGTCCCGGCCCGGTGTCGATGCCGTCCGCGCTGGGCCTGATGTCCGTCTCCGGGTCGATGCCCACGGCCTTCAGCAGCCGGGTGGCGATCAGCCGGACCCCCGAGTTCGGCAGCCCTATGGCCACCCGCTTGCCGCGCAGGTCGGCGACGGACTGGATGTCCGAGTCGCTGGGCACCACGAGCTGCACGTAGTCGTCGTAGAGGCGGGTGACTCCGCGCAGCGCCTCGGCCCCGGGCCGGCCGGCGAGCTTGTACGTCTCCACCGCGTCGGCCGCGGCGATGGTGAAGTCGGCCTCCCCGGACGCCACCCGCTCGACGTTCTCCTGGGAGCCCGCGCTCGTCATCAGCCGCACGTTCAGTTCCGGCATGTCCTTGCGCAGCTCGGTGCGCAGCAGCTCGCCGTACTTCTGGTAGACCCCCGCGCGGGTGCCCGTGCTGAACGTGATCGTCCCGCCCGGCGGCTCCTCGCCCAGGGGCAGCAGCCACCACAGCAGCAGCCCGAGGGCGACGGCACCGGCGACCGCGCCCTGTACGGCGTGGTGCCCGCCGATGCGGGAGAAGAACGAGGACATGTGCGCGATCCTGCCAGCCCCCACCCCGGCTGACCAGGGCCGAGCTCACACGACGGGGGCGTCGCGGCGTCCGGGGCCGGCTGTCAGTGGTGATCGCTACAGTCGGTGGCATGAGCTCTTCGCCCGCCGACCTGGTCCGCGCCTTCCACCACGCCTTCGGGCTCGACGTCCGCGGCGTCCCGGCCGAGGTGCCGCCCGAGCTGGCCGCGCACAGAGGCGAGCTGCTCGCCGAGGAGGCCGCGGAGGTCGCCGAGGTGTCGGTGACGGGGCCGCTGGACCGGCTCGCGCACGAGCTGGCCGATGTGGTCTACGTCGCCTACGGCACGGCCCTCGTCCACGGCATCGACCTCGACGAGGTGATCGCCGAGATCCACCGCTCCAACATGACCAAGGTGGGCCCCGACGGCCACATCAGCCGCAGAGCCGACGGCAAGATACTCAAGGGCGACCACTACGAGGCACCGGACGTCTCCGGCGTCCTGCGCAGACAGGGGTGGACGCCGCGGACGGCGGTCGCCGGGGAGGCGCGGGACGCCTGAAGCCGGTGCCCGACGTGCGGTGACCCCGGCACCTGTCTATCGGTACCGGGGTCAGTCGGGTCGTACACCGCTGCCGACGTCCGCCGAAGGCCGCGCCGCGTCAGTCGCCCACCGACGCCTCCGCCCCCGTCGGGCGAGGCGTCCCGTCGGCCCTGCCTGGCAGACCGCCGGAGCCGGCAGGGCGGTCGGGGTTGTCGCGACGGCGGAACAGGCGCATCGCCAGCGGTTCGGTGAAGCGGGCGGTGAGCGGGCCGAGGACGACCAGGATGAGGACGTAGGCCGTGGCCAGCGGGCCCAGGGACGGCTCGATGCCGGCCGAGACCGCGAGGCCCGCGATGACGATCGAGAACTCGCCGCGCGCCACCAGCGCCCCGCCGGCACGCCAGCGGCCCTTCACGGAGATTCCCGCCCGCCGCGCCGCCCAGTAACCGGTGGCGATCTTGGTCACCGCGGTGAGCAGGGCCAGCGCCAGCGCGGGCAGCAGCACCGGCGGAATGCTCGCCGGGTCGGTGTGCAGCCCGAAGAAGACAAAGAAGACCGCGGCGAACAGGTCCCGCAGCGGGCTCAGCAGCGTGTGCGCGCCCTCGGCGACCTCCCCGGACAGCGCGATGCCCACCAGGAAGGCGCCCACCGCCGCCGACACCTGGAGCTGCTGCGCGACACCCGCGACCAGGATCGTCAGGCCCAGCACCACCAGGAGCAGCTTCTCCGGGTCGTCGCTCGAGACGAACCGCGAGATCAGACGGCCGTAACGCACCGCCACGAACAGCACCGCGCCGGCCGCCGCCAGCGCGACCGCCAGCGTGATGCTCCCGGTCATCAGACCGGCACCGGCCACCAGAGCCGTGACGATCGGCAGGTACACCGCCATCGCCAGGTCCTCCAGGACCAGCACGCTCAGGATCACCGGCGTCTCGCGGTTGCCGACCCGGCCGAGGTCGCCGAGCACCTTGGCGATGACACCGGACGACGAGATCCAGGTCACGCCCGCCAGGACCACGGCGGCCACCGGACCCCAGCCCAGCAGCAGCGCGGCCACCGCACCCGGCACCGCGTTGAACGCGCAGTCCACGAGACCGGCCGGATAGTGGGACTTGAGATTGGTGACCAGGTCACCGGCCGTGTACTCGAGGCCGAGCATCAGCAGCAGCAGGATGACGCCGATCTCGGCGCCGGTGGCGACGAACTCCTCGCTCGCGCCCAGCGGCAGCAGCCCGCCCTCGCCGAACGCCAGGCCGGCCAGCAGGTACAGCGGGATGGGGGAGAGGCGGTAGCGGCCGGCGAACCGGCCCAGCAGCCCGAGCCCCAGAATGATGGAACCGAACTCGATCAGGAGAACCGCGGAGTGCACCGGCTCACTCCTGCCCGAGTATCGCCGCGGCGGCGTCGACACCCTCGCGGGTGCCGATGACGATCAACGTGTCACCACCCACCAGCCGGAAGTCCGGCGCCGGCGACGGAATCGCCTCGGCCCGGCGCAGCACGGCGACGATGGAGGCACCGGTCTCGGTGCGCATGCAGGTCTCGCCCAGCAGCCGGCCGTTCCAGCGGGACGTCGCGGCCACCTCGATCCGCTCGGCGACCAGCCCCAGGTCGGTGGTGTAGAGCAGGTTGGCGCTGTGGTGGGATGGTTTGAGCGCGTCGATCAGCGCGCCCGCCTCCGGGCCGGCCAGCCGGAGCGAGTGGGCGCAGGAATCGGGGTCGTCGGCCCGGTACATGTTCACCGTCCGGGTGCCGTCGCGGTGCGCCACCACCGACAGATGGCGGTGTTCGCGGGTCACCAGGTCGTACTGGACCCCGATACCCGGCAGCGGCGTCGCCCTCAGGCGTGGAGCTGACACGAGCTTTCCCCTCATTCGTCTTGCGTCCCTTGCCGCACTTCGCGCACGTGCGTGACGTGCTCACGGCCCCGCCATGCTGTCATCCGCACGTACGGTGGCGATATGGGTGTCGTGACGGATATACGCAGCCGCACACGGTCGGCGAAGCTGGTCGAGGCGGTGTCGTGCGCGAGGGCCGGGAGGAGCGGGAAGAGGACCGTGTCGCTTTTCTGGCGGATCTTCTCGCTCAACGCCGCGGGCCTGGTCGTCGCCACCGCACTGCTGCTCGGCCCGGTCACCGTCTCGACCCCCGTCCTGCGGCACGAAGCCCTGATACTGCTCGCCGGTCTCGTGGTCCTGCTGGCCGGGAACGCGTTCGTCCTGCGCATAGGACTCACCCCGCTGCAACGGCTGGGCCGCGCGATGACCACCGCCGACCTGCTGGTGCCCGGCGCCCGTCCGACGGTCGCCGGACCGGCCGAGGCGGCGGAACTGATCGCGACGTACAACACGATGCTCGACCGGCTCCAGGCCGAGCGCGCCGCCGGCGCCGGCCGGGCGCTGCACGCCCAGGAACGCGAACGCCACCGCATCGCCCGCGAGCTCCACGACGAGGTCGGCCAGACACTCACCGCCGTACTCCTCCAGCTCAAGCGCGTCGCCGACCGGGTGCCCGGGGAGCTGCGCGAGGAGGTGTCCCTGGCGCAGGAGGCCACTCGGGCCGGGCTGGACGAGATCCGTCGCATCGCCCGTCGGCTGCGCCCCGGCGTCCTGGAGGAACTCGGTCTCTCCAGCGCGCTGCGTTCGCTCGCCGCCGAGTTCACGCACCACGGTCTGACCGTCCACCACCACGTCCCCGGTGACCTGCCACCGCTCGCCCCGGAGGCGGAACTCGTCATCTACCGGGTCGCGCAGGAGGGCCTGACCAACACCGCCCGCCATGCCGCCGCCGACCGCGCGGAGCTCCACCTCCGCCCGCTGTCCGACGGCGTCGAACTGCTCGTCCGTGACAACGGCACCGGTCTGGGGTCGGCCGCCGAGGGCGCCGGCATCCGCGGCATGCGGGAGCGGGCGCTGCTGGTGGGGGCCGATATCCACTTCGAACCGGCTCCCGGCGGCGGCAGCGACGTACGGCTGCGCGTTCCGGTCGCGCTCGGGAGCCGAGGCGGCGACCGGGCCCGGCAGGAAGACCGACCGAGGGACCGACTCGCAGACCGGCACGCGGACAACGACGCAGACCAGCACGCAGACGATCACGCAGCCGCAGCCGCAGCTGCAGCCGCAGACAAAGACGCAGCCCCCTTCACAGCCCGACCCGCACGCCGACATACAGACCGCCCCGGAGACCGCCCTTGACGTCCGCACGGCCACCGATCCGCGTCCTGCTCGCCGACGACCACACCCTCGTACGCCGGGGAGTCCGGCTCATCCTGGACGGTGAACCGGACCTCACGGTCGTCGCCGAGGCCGGGGACGGGGCCGAGGCGGTCGCGGCGGCCCGGACCACCGAGGTCGACCTCGCCGTCCTGGACGTCGCCATGCCCCGCATGACGGGCCTGCAGGCGGCGCGCGAGCTCTCCCGCCGCCTGCCCGAACTGCGCATCCTCATCCTGACCATGTACGACAACGAGCAGTACTTCTTCGAGGCGCTCAAGGCCGGAGCCTGCGGATACGTACTCAAGTCCGTCGCCGACCGCGACCTGGTCGAGGCGTGCCGGGCGGCCGTACGCGACGAGCCGTTCATCTACCCGGGCGCCGAGCGGGCCCTGGTCCGTTCGTACCTGGACCGCCTGCACGGCGGTGGCGGCCTGCCCGACCGGCCCATCACCGAACGCGAGGAGGAGATCCTCAAGCTGGTCGCCGAGGGCCACACCTCCAAGGAGATCGGCGAGCTGCTGTTCATCAGCGCCAAGACCGTGGAGCGCCACCGCGCGAACCTCCTCCAGAAGCTGGGCGTCCGCGACCGCCTGGAGCTCACCCGGTACGCGATCCGCGCCGGCCTCATCGAACCCTGAACCGCCCCGACCGGCCCTGACCAGCCTTGACGGGGTCCGGTCCGGGTTATCCACAGGCGGCCAGGGACACCGTCGCCGACCGCCTACCCTTATTGCCATGAGCAGCATCGACCGGAGCCAGTCAGTGGGCGGCCCACGCACCTATGAAGTACGCACCTACGGGTGCCAGATGAACGTCCACGACTCCGAGCGATTGTCCGGTCTGCTGGAGGACGCGGGCTACGTCCGCGCCCCCGAGAGCGCCGACGGCGACGCGGACGTCGTCGTCTTCAACACCTGCGCCGTCCGGGAGAACGCCGACAACAAGCTGTACGGCAACCTCGGCCACCTCGCCCCGAAGAAGGCGAGCCGCCCCGGGATGCAGATCGCGGTCGGCGGCTGCCTGGCGCAGAAGGACCGCGACACCATCGTGAAGCGGGCACCTTGGGTGGACGTCGTCTTCGGCACCCACAACATCGGCAAGCTGCCGGTGCTCCTGGAGCGCGCCCGCGTCCAGGAAGAGGCGCAGGTGGAGATCGCCGAGTCCCTGGAGGCGTTCCCGTCCACGCTGCCCACCCGGCGCGAGAGCGCGTACGCGGCCTGGGTCTCCATCTCCGTCGGCTGCAACAACACATGCACCTTCTGCATCGTCCCGGCACTGCGCGGCAAGGAGAAGGACCGCCGCCCCGGCGACATCCTCGCCGAGGTAGAGGCCCTGGTCGCGGAGGGCGTCTCCGAGATCACCCTGCTCGGGCAGAACGTCAACGCCTACGGCTCCGACATCGGCGACCGCGAGGCGTTCAGCAAGCTGCTGCGGGCCTGCGGGAAGATCGACGGCCTGGAGCGCGTGCGTTTCACCTCCCCGCACCCGCGTGACTTCACCGACGACGTCATCACCGCCATGGCCGAGACGCCGAACGCCATGCCGCAGCTCCACATGCCGCTCCAGTCCGGGTCCGACCCGGTGTTGAAGGCGATGCGCCGCTCCTACCGGCAGGAGCGCTACCTGGGCATCATCGAGAAGGTGCGGGCCGCCATCCCGCACGCGGCGATCACCACCGACATCATCGTGGGCTTCCCCGGCGAGACCGAGGAGGACTTCGAGCAGACCCTGCACGTGGTCCGCGAGGCCCGGTTCGCCCAGGCCTTCACCTTCCAGTACTCCAAGCGGCCCGGCACCCCGGCCGCCGAGATGGACGACCAGATCCCCAAGGCGGTCGTCCAGGAGCGCTACGAGCGTCTCGTCGCCCTCCAGGAGGAGATCTCCTGGGAGGAGAACAAGAAGCAGGTCGGCCGCACCCTGGAGCTGATGGTCGCCGAGGGCGAGGGCCGCAAGGACGGCACCACCCACCGCCTCTCCGGCCGCGCCCCCGACAACCGCCTGGTGCACTTCACCAAGCCCGACCAGGAGGTCCGCCCCGGCGACGTGGTGACCGTCGAGGTCACCTACGCCGCCCCGCACCACCTCCTCGCCGAGGGCGCGGTGCTCGACGTGCGCCGTACCCGCGCGGGCGACGCCTGGGAGAAGCGCAACGCGGCCGAGCAGGCCAAGCCCGCGGGCGTGCTGCTGGGTCTGCCGAAGATCGGCGTCCCCGAGCCCCAGCCCGCCGTGGCGAGCGGCTGCGGCTGCGACTGACCGCAGGGCGTGCGGTTGCGGACGGCGGTCCGGGGATACGCTGCCGATCATGCTTGTCGCAGCCGCCGTCTGTCCCTGCCCGCCGCTCCTCGTGCCGGAGGTCGCCGCGGGTGCCGCACCCGAGCTGGATGCCGCGCGTGCCGCGTGCACGGACGCGTTGGGCGTGCTCGCCGCCGCGCGGCCCGACCGGCTGGTGGTCGTCGGGCCCGCCGCCGACGCGGGGCCGGAGATCTATCCGCAGGGCACCCCGGGGACCTTCCGGGGCTTCGGGGTGGACATGGACGTCCGCCTGGGCACGGGACGTGGCCTCGGGACGGAGCGGACGGGACGCGAGCTGCCGTACGGCCTGGCCGTGGGCGCCTGGCTGCTCGGGCGCGCCGGTTGGGCCGACAGCCCCGTCGAAGGGGTCGGCGTGGGGGAGGAACTGCCCGCCGAGCGCTGCGCCGCCCTCGGACGGGACCTCGCCGCCCGGCCCGGGCGGCTCGCGCTGCTGGTGCTGGGCGACGCCAGCGCGTGCCGCACCCTCAAGGCCCCCGGTTACCTCGACGAACGGGCGGCGCCCTTCGACGCGGAGGTCGCGCGGGCGCTGGCAGCGGCGGACCCGGCCGCCCTGGCGGCCCTGGACGTCACGCTGGCGCGCGAGCTGAAGGCCTCCGGCAGGGCGCCGTGGCAGGTCCTCGCGGGCACGGTCGGCGACGCCGGCCTCGCCGGCGCGCTGCTGTACGAGGACGCGCCGTACGGGGTGGGATACGTGGCGGCGACCTGGTCATAGCAGCGGCCGTCGCCTGGTCGCAGCCGCAGCCGCAGCCGCAGCCACCCGCCGCACGCGCGCCGGCGGACGGTCCGGAGCCGGGTGGCTCGTGACCGTCCGCCGATGCGCGTGCGACCGTCCGCGCGGGGACGGGTGACTCTCAGGAAGCCGGCGGCGGCCCGGCGGGCGGGGGGCCGCCCGGGGTGGTGCCCGGCGTGCCTCCGCCTCCGGGCGTGCCGTCGTCGTCCTTGTGGGCGAGGCGGTCCATGGCGCCCTTGGCCTTGCCGGTACCCGTCTGGATCCGGTCGCTGTACTTGCCCTTGGTCCTCTCGTCGACGGTCCTCGCCACCTTGTCGAGACCGCGATCGACCTTGTCCCCGTGCTGCTGCGCGAGGTCGGAGACCTTGCCCTTCGCCGGTCCCAGTCTGGCCTTCAAGTTGTCCATCAGACCCATGGTTCGCCTTCCCTCACGGGGCGGTCAGGTGCGGGCGCCCTTGTCGGCCTCGTTGTCGACAACCTCCCCGGCGGACTGCTGCTTGGGGATGCCGACGCCTTCCGCATCGGCGGCCTCGGCGGACTCGTCGGCCTCCGCGGACTCCGACGTGTTCCGGGGGCCGGAGTCGGCCGTCTCCACGGCCTGTGCCGTCTCCTCCGCCACACGCTCGGTGTCCGGGGTGTCGGTCCGTGCCTCTTCGGCCGACGCCTCCTCGGTGGTCTTCGACCTCCGAAGAAGCCGTGCAAAAACGCCCATATCAACTCCATACGTTACTCGTGCGGGCGAAATCCCGCGGCATCCGGTGCGTCCGTTTGCGCGGCCGGGGCCATGGCCCCGGTGGCCCGGGGAGCGGGGACTTCGCAACGGGCAACGACTCCCGTCCCGCGCCGTCACGTAACTCGTTCGAGGGCAGGGCGAGAGGTTTGGGAGACTGGTGCGGTGAGCAGCGCACCCCCCGCCCCCCGCGTCATCGCCGTAGTCGGACCCACTGCGGCCGGAAAGTCCGATCTGGGCGTATTCCTGGCCCAGCGGCTCGGCGGCGAGGTCGTCAACGCCGACTCCATGCAGCTCTACCGCGGGATGGACATCGGCACCGCGAAGCTGACGCCCGAGGAACGCGGCGGCATCCCGCACCATCTGCTCGACGTCTGGGACGTGACGGTCACGGCCTCCGTCGCCGAGTACCAGCGGCTGGCCCGCGAGCGGATCGACGCGCTGCTCGCCGAGGGGCGCTGGCCGGTCCTCGTCGGTGGCTCCGGCCTCTACGTCCGCGGGGCGGTCGACAACCTGGAGTTCCCCGGCACCGACCCCGAGGTCAGGGCCCGGCTGGAGGAAGAGCTCACCCTGCACGGCCCGGGAGCGCTGCACGCCCGGCTGGCCGCTGCCGACCCCGAGGCGGGCCGCGCCATCCTGCCCAGCAACGGACGCCGCATCGTGCGCGCCCTCGAGGTGATCGAGATCACCGGCAGGCCCTTCACCGCCAACCTCCCCGGCCACGACTCCGTCTACGACACGGTCCAGATCGGCGTGGACGTGGCCCGTCCCGAGCTGGACGAGCGCATCGCCCGCCGCGTCGACCGGATGTGGGAGGAAGGTCTGGTGGACGAGGTGCGCTCCCTGGAGGCGCGCGGGCTGCGCGAGGGGCGTACGGCGTCGCGCGCGCTCGGCTACCAGCAGGTGCTCGCGGCGCTCGCCGGCGAGTGCACGATGGACGAGGCGCGGACCGAGACCGTCCGTGCCACCAAACGCTTCGCGCGCCGTCAGGATTCATGGTTCAGGCGCGATCCGCGGGTGCACTGGTTGAGTGGAGCTGTGGCGGACCGCACGGAACTTCCGCAGCTCGCGCTGTCGTTGGTCGAACGACCGGTTACAGCCTGATCACGTGATGGCATCGGGACGCCCCGGCCGTCATCCGGGCCTTCGACGGCGTGCCATCATCGAGCTTCGATCGACCGAGTGAGTCCTAGTTGGGAGGGCGCGTGGCGATGGAGGCCGGCCCTCGCGACACCGCACCAAGCACCGAGCACGGCGCCGCCGACCACGACGGCCCGGAGCCGGACGGAGCAGCCCTGAGCCCCGACGGTCCCGACGAGACGCCGGAGAGCGTGACGACGGACGGCCCAGAGCCCGCCGAGATGTACGGCGACGAGGTCGAGGTCGAGCTGCGTCCGCAGCGACGGCTGCGCATCTGGCAGCTCGCGCCCATCGTGGGCCTGGCCGCGGTCGGCTCCCTGATGTTCGCCTTCCCGCTCGCCTTCGACTTCGGCGACAGCGGCGCCGTGATCGCGATGCTGGGTCTGCTGATCTGCTCCTGCGCGGCCGGCTGGGGCATGATGGCCGCCCGCCGCGTCGGCTACACCCTGCCGGGGCTGCCGCAGCGCGGCTCGGGACGCCGTGCCGACTGGCGGATGATCCTCGTGTACGCCCTGGCCGTCGCCGCCGTCGTAGTCCTGGCCGTGTGGCGGGTCGCCCGCCTGCGCGGGTGACCCGAGCCCACCGGCACGCGTGACCCGAGGCCGCCGGCCCCACCGACCCGGGTCCACCGCCACGCGTCCGGCGCGTGCGCACGCGCCCGCCCCACGACGGCACGCCATGCTCACCCCGTACGATCGAGGAATGAGCACGCGGATCGCCTTCCTCAAGGGTCACGGCACCGAGAACGACTTCGTGATCGTCCCGGACCCGGAGAACGCCGTCGAACTGCCCCCCGCAGCCGCAGCCGCCCTGTGCGACCGCCGCGCGGGCATCGGCGGAGACGGCCTGCTGCACGTCGTGCGGTCCGCGGCGCACCCCGAGGCCCGGCACATGGCCGCCGAGGCCGAGTGGTTCATGGACTACCGCAACGGCGACGGCTCGGTCGCCGAGATGTGCGGCAACGGCGTACGCGTCTTCGCCCGCTACCTCCAGCGCGCCGGCCACGCCACCGAGGGAGACCTCGCCGTCGCCACGCGCGGGGGCGTGAAGACCGTGCACCTCGCCAAGAACGGAGACGTCACCGTCGGCATGGGCCGCGCGCTGCTCCCCGAGGGCGACGTCGAGGTGAGCGTCGGCGAGCGCAGCTGGCCCGCGCGGAACGTGAACATGGGCAACCCGCACGCGGTGGCCTTCGTCGCCGACCTCGACCACGCGGGCGACCTGTACACCGCGCCGCCGTTCCGGCCGGCCACCGCCTACCCGGACGGGGTGAACGTCGAGTTCGTAGTCGACCGCGGCCCGCGCCACGTCGCCATGCGCGTGCACGAGCGCGGTTCCGGGGAGACCCGCTCCTGCGGCACCGGCGCCTGCGCCGTGACCGTCGCCACCGCCCGCCGGGACGGCGCCGACCCGGCCGTCACGGGCACCCCGGCGACGTACACCGTCGACGTGCCGGGCGGCACCCTGGTGATCACCGAGCACCCCGACGGCGAGATCGAGATGACCGGCCCCGCGGTGATCGTCGCCGAAGGCGAGTTCGACGCGGAATGGCTCGAGGGGGTGCTCGTCTGAACCACAGCCCGGTCCATGACACTCAGTGCGAAAACGTAAACCCTCGGTCCATCGCTCGAATGGGTGATCCGTTTCACGCTCCGCGAGAGGCGGTCGGCCGCACGTGATGGGCTCGATAGCATCAAGCACCGGCCCGGACGGGGGAACGACACCATCCCTTGAGCCGCGTCCGCCCCGGGATGCCCCGTCCGCCGGTCCACGCAGCCGGAGGTGCCCATGAACGCGGAGGCCGTGAATCCAGCGAGCCCGGGACCGGTGCCGCCCGCGACCACCGGCGCCGTCGCTCCGTCCGCGCCCCGCAGGAAGGCCCGCCCCCGGATCGACCTGCGCCGCCTGGGCCGCGCCGCACTGCTCGGCTCCGCCGCCCGCGGCCGGCTGCCCGACGCCATCGGCCACGTCGTCGAGGCCCACCGCGCCCACCACCCCGACGCCGACCTCGACCCGCTGCGCCGCGCCTACGTGCTGGCCGAGTCCTCGCACCGCGGCCAGATGCGCAAGAGCGGCGAGCCGTACATCACGCACCCCCTCGCCGTCACCCTGATCCTCGCCGAGCTCGGCGCCGAGACCACCACGCTGACCGCGTCCCTCCTCCACGACACCGTCGAGGACACCGACGTCACCCTGGACCAGGTCGGCGAGGAGTTCGGCGCCGAGGTCCGCTACCTCGTCGACGGCGTCACCAAGCTGGAGAAGGTCGACTACGGCGCCGCCGCCGAGCCCGAGACCTTCCGCAAGATGCTCCTCGCCACCGGCAACGACGTCCGCGTGATGTCGATCAAACTCGCCGACCGGCTGCACAACATGCGCACCCTCGGCGTCATGCGCCGCGAGAAACAGGAGCGCATCGCCAAGGTCACCCGCGACGTCCTCATCCCGCTCGCCGAACGACTCGGTGTCCAGGCGCTCAAGTCCGAGCTCGAGGACCTGGTCTTCGCGGTCATGCACCCCGAGGAGTACGCGCACACGCGTGAGCTCGTCGCCGCGAACGCCGCCCGCGCCCAGGACCCGCTGGCCGAGGTCGCCGAGGACGTGCGCAAAGTGCTGCGCGAGGCCGACATCAGTGCCGAAGTCCTCATCCGGCCCCGCCACTTCGTCTCCCTGCACCGCGTCTCCCGCAAACGCGACCCGCTGCGCGGCGCCGACTTCGGCCGCCTCCTGGTGCTCGTGCAGGAGGACGCCGACTGCTACGCCGTCCTCGGCGAACTGCACACCTGTATGACGCCGGTGGTCTCGGAGTTCAAGGACTTCATCGCCGTACCCAAGTTCAACCTCTATCAGTCGCTGCACACCGCGGTTGCCCGCCCGCAGGACGGCCAGGTCGTCGAAGTCCTCGTCCGCACCCACCAGATGCACAAGGTCGCCGAGGCCGGAGTCGTCGCCCTCGGCAACCCCTACGCCCAGCCGACGGAGGACCAGAGCACGGGCGACGGGGAGCGCGCCGACCCGACCCGCCCCGGCTGGCTCTCCCGGCTGCTCGACTGGCAGCGCGGCGCCCCCGACCCGGACACCTTCTGGTCCACCCTCCGCGAGGACCTCGCCCAGGACCGAGAGATCACCGTCTTCCGCCCCGACGGCGGCACCCTCGGCCTGCCCGACGGCGCGACCTGCGTGGACGCCGCCTACGCCCAGTACGGCGAGGACGCGCACGCGGCCATGGGCGCGCGGGTCAACGGCCGCCTGGCGACCATGAGCACGGTGCTGCGGGACGGAGACACCGTGCAGCTCCTGATGGGGCAGGACCCCGCTTCCGAGCCCTCCCGAGAGTGGCTGGAGCACGCCCGTACGCCGGCCGCGCGGATCGCCATCCAGCGCCGGCTCGCGGCCCGCCCCGAGCAGGCGTCCACCGAGCCGGAGAACGCGTCCCGCGGCTCCCTGGCAGGTGACGCACCCGCCGCCCGCCCGGCGTCCGACGGACCGGCACCCCGCCCCGTCTCCGCCGACGTCCTCGCCGACCGGCCGGGGGCGGCCGTACGGCTGGCCGGCTGCTGCACTCCCGTACCGCCCGACGAGATCACCGGATTCGCCGTGCGCGGGGGAGTGGTGACCGTGCACCGCGCGGAGTGCGCAGTGGTGGCGCGCATGAAGGGTGCGGGGCGACCGGAGGTCGGCGTGCGCTGGGGGGAGAGCACCCAGTGCAGGGTCACCCTGCTCGCCGAATCGTTCGGCCGGCCGCACCTGCTGGCCGACCTCACCGAGGCGATGGCCGTCGAAGGCGCCGAGATCGTCTCCGCGACCGTCGAGCCGCCCGACCGGCAGCGGGTCCGCCACACGTACACCGTCCTGCTGCCCGACGCGGCACGGCTGCCCGGCCTCATGCGCGCGATGCGCGACGTGCCCGGGGTGTACGACGTGAGCCGGGCGCAGCCACAGACCACGGGCGTCTGAGCCGCACCGTCCCGACCGGCCGACGGTCGGGACGGTGCCCGCGCGGTCGGCCATCGCCTCGCCGTCCCGGAGGCCGCTCCGCGCCCCCCGCGCCGCTGGTCGGCATCTCCGCGCCCCCGCCGGAACGCACCCGTTCGGGTGCCCCGGGCGCGCGTCGGCGTCGCGGCCAGGGTGCGCGCTGATAGCCGTGGGGCATGCCGCACACCCCGCACCCCCCGGCTTCCCGCCCCCACGGGCGAGCCCGCCGCCGGCTCAGGGCCGCCGCGCTGCTCGCCTCGGCCGTCTCCGTATGCCTGGTCGCCGCGAGCGCCCCGCCGACCCCCCTGGGCGTCGGCGACCGCCTCTACCCGCACCTGGGCAACCCCGGGTACGACGTGGCGGCGTACGACCTCTCCTTCACCTACTCCGGCAGCAACAGCGAGCCGCTGAAGGCCGTCACCGTCATCGACGCCAGGACGACGGCCGACCTGGACCGGGTCAACCTCGACTTCGCCCACGGCAAGGTCGACTCCGTCGAGGTCGACGGCGAGCCCGCGGCCTTCGCCACCGCCGGTGAGGACCTCGTCGTCACGCCCGAGGACCCGCTCGACGAGGACGAGTGGACGCGGATCACCGTGCGGCACACCAGCGACCCCGTGTACCCGGAGGACCGCGAGGGCGGCTGGGTGCGGACCTCGGACGGGCTCGCCATGGCCAACCAGGCGGACGTCGCCCACCTGGTGTTCCCCTGCAACGACCACCCCTCCGACAAGGCGGACTTCACCTTCAGCGTCACCGCCCCGGACGGCCTCACCGCCGTCGCGAACGGCCTGCCGACGGGCGTCGACCGGACGGGCGGAACCACCACCTGGACGTACCGGACCGCGCACCCCATGGCCACCGAGCTGGCCCAGGTGTCCATCGGCCGCTCCACGGTGCTGCACCGCACCGGCCCGCATGGACTGCCCGTCCGGGACGTCGTACCGACCGAGCACCGCGCGGCGCTCGAACCGTGGCTGAAGAAGACGCCCGACCAGATCGCCTGGATGGAGGAGAAGGTCGGGCGCTACCCCTTCGAGACGTACGGGCTGCTCATGGCCGACGCCACCACCGGCTTCGAGCTGGAGACCCAGACGCTCTCCCTGTTCGAACGGGAACTGTTCACCGAGCCGGGCTACCCGAAGTGGTACGTCGAGTCGATCATGGTGCACGAACTGGCCCACCAGTGGTTCGGCAACAGCGTCGGCCCCGCCACCTGGTCCGACCTGTGGCTCAACGAGGGCCACGCCACCTGGTACGAGGCGCTCTACGCGGACGAGACCGCCGACAAGCCCCTTCAGGCGCGGATGAAGGCCGCCTACGGCGCGTCCGACGGCTGGCGCGCCAAGGGCGGACCGCCCGCCGCCCCGAAGCCGCCCACCTCCGGCAGCAAGACCGGCATCTTCCGCGCCAACGTCTACGACGGCGCGGCCCTCGTCCTCTACGCCCTGCGCCAGGAGATCGGCCGCCCGGCCTTCGAGCGCCTCGAGAGGGCCTGGGTCACCCGCCACCGGGACGGCACGGCGACGACCGCCGACTTCGTCCGGCTCGCCTCCGAGACCGCCGGCCGTGACCTGGGCGACTTCCTCCACGGCTGGCTGTACGGCGAGAAGACCCCGCCGATGCCCGGACACCCCGACTGGAAGCCGGTGGCCGGGGAATAAGCCGGTGACGAGACGGCCCGGGCCGTGCGACCATCTTCAGGACGGCGCGGTACGGGCCGCGGGAATCTCCCCGGCGGTTCGTTCGTTGTGAAGAGTGTCGCAGCAGCGCACCGCCGCGCGACTCGTCGATTCGTTTCCCAGCTACGTAAGGATCCAATGACCTCCTCTTCTTCCCCTTCCCAGGACACCAAGCGTCTCGCGCAGACCTACCCCGAGGGCCTTCGGGCCGATGCCCTGATGGAAGAGGACGTCGCCTGGAGCCACGAGATCGACTCGGAGTGGGACGGCGAGCAGTTCGACCGCTCCGACCGCGCGGCTCTGCGCCGGGTGGCGGGCCTCTCCACCGAGCTCGAGGACGTCACCGAGGTCGAGTACCGCCAGCTCCGCCTGGAGCGGGTCGTCCTCGTCGGCGTCTGGACCTCGGGCACCGTGCAGGACGCGGAGAACTCGCTGGCCGAGCTGGCCGCCCTCGCGGAGACCGCGGGTGCGCTCGTGCTCGACGGCGTCGTCCAGCGCCGCGACAAGCCCGACGCCGCCACCTACATCGGCTCCGGCAAGGCCGAGGAGCTGCGGGACGTCGTCCTCGAAACGGGCGCGGACACCGTCATCTGCGACGGTGAGCTCAGCCCGGGGCAGCTGATCCACCTCGAGGACGTCGTCAAGGTCAAGGTCATCGACCGCACGGCCCTGATCCTGGACATCTTCGCCCAGCACGCCAAGTCCCGGGAGGGCAAGGCGCAGGTCGCGCTCGCGCAGATGCAGTACATGCTGCCGAGGCTGCGCGGCTGGGGTCAGTCGCTGTCCCGGCAGATGGGCGGCGGCAAGGGCGGCGGCCTCGCCACCCGTGGTCCCGGTGAGACCAAGATCGAGACGGACCGGCGCCGGATCCGCGAGAAGATGGCGAAGATGCGCCGGGAGATCGCGGAGATGAAGACCGGCCGCGAGATCAAGCGCCAGGAGCGCCGGCGCCACAAGGTGCCGTCCGTGGCCATCGCGGGCTACACCAACGCCGGCAAGTCCTCGCTGCTCAACCGCCTCACGGGCGCGGGCGTGCTGGTGGAGAACGCGCTGTTCGCCACCCTCGACCCGACCGTGCGCCGCGCCGAGACCCCTAGCGGCCGCCTGTACACGCTGGCGGACACCGTCGGCTTCGTCCGGCACCTGCCGCACCACCTGGTCGAGGCGTTCCGCTCCACGATGGAGGAGGTCGGCGACTCCGACCTGATCCTCCACGTGGTCGACGGTTCGCACCCGGCTCCGGAGGAGCAGCTGGCCGCCGTGCGCGAGGTGATCAGGGACGTCGGCGCCACCGACGTACCCGAGATCGTCGTGGTCAACAAGGCCGACATGGCCGACCCGCTGGTGCTCCAGCGGCTGCTGCGGGTCGAGAAGCGTTCCATCGCGGTCTCGGCACGCACCGGCCAGGGCATCGACGAGCTGCTCGCGCTGCTCGACAACGATCTGCCGCGCCCGTCGGTCGAGATCGAGGCGCTCGTGCCGTACACCCGCGGCAAGCTGGTCGCCCGCGCCCATGACGAGGGCGAGGTGATCTCCGAGGAGCACACCCCGGAGGGCACCCTGCTCAAGGTGCGGGTGCACGAGGAACTGGCGGCGGAGCTCACGCCGTACGTTCCCGCGCCGCTTGCCTGAGGCCGAGGCCCCGGCACCGTACGACGACGAGGGCCCGTCCCCTGCCAGGCAGAGGACGGGCCCTCGTCATGCGCGGATCACTGCCCGCCGCGGGTCACTGCCCGCCGACGGTCACTGTCCGCCGTACGTCCGGCTCATGTTCTGGTACATCGCCTCGGCCTCCGGGCCGAGCTGCGGGCCCGCCAGCCAGGTGTTGTCGAGCGGCCCGATCGACGTGTTCGAGACCAGCTTCGTCTCGCCGTCCACCACCCGGAACCAGCCGCCGCCGGAGGAACCGCCGGTCATGGTGCAGCCGATGCGGTACATCGTCGGCAGCGACGGGCTCAGTGACAGCCGGCCGGGCCGGTCGACGCACTTGAACATCTTCAGGCCGTTGTACGGCGGGGCCGCCGGGTAGCCCCAGGCGCCCATGCTGCCGACCTCGGTCGCGGAGGGGGCGGAGAAGTCCACCTCCAGCGCCGCGCCGACCGTCTCCTCCAGGGACTTGCTGCCCTGCTCCGGCTTCACGTGCAGCACCGAGTAGTCGTGCGCGGCGCCGTCGCCGCCGTCCTCCGCACCGCCCTGGATCCACTGGTTGGAGGTCGAGGCCCAGTCGGCTCACCAGGTGCCGTACGGGGCCATCTCGGTGGTCGTCGCACCCGCCAGCTCCGCCTCGGACTTGCCGAGGTCGTTGTACGACGGCACGAACGCGATGTTGCGGTACCAGCCGCCGCTGCCGCCGGCGTGCACGCAGTGGCCCGCGGTCCACACCAGGTTGGACTTGCCCGGGTTGTTCACGTCCTTGATGACCGTGCCGGAGCAGACCATCGACCCCTCGGGGGAGTCGAAGAAGACCTTGCCGACCGGTGCCGCGTTGTCGTGGTACGGCGTCTTCTCGGCCACGGCCTCGACGGGTGCCGGCTCCGGATCGGTGGCGCCCTGGTCGGCGGCGGTGTCCTTGGTGGTGACCGTCTTGTCGGCCTCCTTCGCGGACTGCATCCGGTCCGGCTTCCACAGGCCCTCGATCACCGGATTGACGAAGTCCTTGGCCTCACTGAGCCACTTGTCCTTGTCCCAGTCCTTCCAGCCGCCGTCCTTCCACCTGTCGACGTCGATGCCGTGCTCCTTGAGCCGGTCCGCGAGGTCGCCCGGGAGCTGGACCCCGCCGCCACCGGTGTCGCCGGCGTCTGCCGCCTGGGAAGTGTCGCCGCTGGGCTTCGCGTCGGCCTCGTCCTTCTCCGAACCGCCGCACGCGGTGGCGGTCAGCGCCAGGGCGGCGACCAGGCCGGTGGCGGCGAGGACGGTGCGCCGCCGGCGTGGCGCGGCGGGCATGGGTACGGAACGCATGGTGGATCGACCCCCGTTGGAACGTGTGGATGTGGAACGTACAGATGTCGTCGAGCGCTGCGCTCAGCCCGCGCTCACTGACCGGCGAACTTGCCGCTCACCGCGTCGAAAACGCCCTTGGCCTCCTCGCCCAGCCGCGGACCGGCCAGCCAGCCCGCCGTCACCGGGCCGATCGAGGTGTTGGACACCAGCGCCGGCTCGCCGTCGGAACCGGCCGCCACCCAGCCGCCGCCGGACGAACCGCCGGTCATGGTGCAGCCGATGCGGTACATCGTCGGGTCCGAGGCGCTGATCGACAGCCGTCCGGGCTTGTCCTCGCACTGGAACAGCTTCTGACCGTCGTACGGCGGGGCGGCCGGGTAGCCGATCGCCTTGATGCTCTCGGTCTCCGGCACGGCGGGCGCGTCGAAGTCGACCGGCAGCGCCGCGCCGACCGTCTCCTCCAGCGACCTGCCGTCGCTGCCCTTCTCCGGCGTCACGTGGATGACGGCGAAGTCGTACGAGGCGCCGTCGCCACCGGTCGCTCCGCCCTGCTCGATCCACTGGTCCGAGGTCTGCGCCCAGTCGCCCCACCAGACACCGTAGGGAGCGACGTCCTCCTTGGTGGCGTTCTGCAGTTCCTCGGTCGACATGCCCGTGTCGTTGTACGACGGCACGAAGGCGATGTTGCGGTACCAGCCGCCGTTCTTGCCGGCGTGCACGCAGTGGCCCGCGGTCCACACCAGGTTTGACTTGCCGGGGTTGGCCGGGTCCTTGACGACGGTGGCCGAGCACACCATCGAGCCCTTGGGCGAGTCGAAGAGCAGCTTGCCGGCCGTGGCGGCGCTGTCGTGGTACTTGGGCGGCACGGCCGCCGCCTGGACGGGCGCCGGCTCCGGGTCGGTGACGCCCTGGTCACCTGTGAGGTCGTTCTCGTCGACCTCCTGGTCCGGCTCCTCGGCGTCCCGCATCCGGTCCGGGTCCCACAGGTCCTCGATGATCGGGTTGACGAAGTCCTGCGCCTCGCGCAGCCAGTCGTCCTTGTTCCAGTCCTTCCAGGCGCCGTCCCGCCACTTGTCGACGTCGATGCCGTGTTCCTTGAGCTTGTCCTTGATGTGGTCCGGGATCCGGATCTCGCCGTTGCCCGCGTCCGCGGCGGACGCGGAGGCCGAGGCGTCGCCGCCCGCCTCGGGGTCGCCGGACTCGCACGCGGTGGCGGTGAGCGCGAGCGCCGAGACGAGCGCGACGGCGACCGGTGCGGAGGAGGTCCTGCGCCGCCCGCGCTCGTGTCCGCGCGTGGTGAACGACGGCCGTATGGATCGCATGGTGGTGACTCCCCCTGGTGTGAACTGCATAAGAACGGGCCACACACTATGCGGTCGCTGTGGGGGAGTTCCGACGGTACGGCAACGGTTCGGATACAAGCGGCCTGACCTGGCACGCCGTTGCCGCGAGGATCCGGACGGCCACCCGTAACCCGGCCGACCGTCCGCGGTTGTAGCGGTGGGGGGCCCGCTGTCCGGGTGCGGCCCCCGTGCCGAGAGCGGCCGGCGAGCCGGACGCGCGGGGACAGCGGGAGGTCGCAGCCGTGGCGAAGAGCGCAGTACGCAGGGAAACCGCGCGGGAGTGTGCTCCGAGACGCGGGCCGGTGCGCGACGCCGCGGCCGGCACCGTGGCGAGCGTCCTTCCGGTCGTACCGGTCCGGGCCCGGGGGCTCACCATCGAGGGCGCCGACGGCCGCCGTTACCTCGACTGCGTGTCCGGGGCGGGGGCGCTGCCGCTGGGGCACAACCACCCGGTCGCCCTGCGGGCGATCCGCGAAGTCCTCGACACCGGCGCCCCCTTGCAGGTCGCCGGCCTCACCACTCCCGTCGAGGAGGCCTTCGTCACCGAACTGATGCGTACGTTGCCGCCCGGACTCGCCGACCGCGCGCGCGTGCGGTTCTGCGATCCGGCCGGGAAGAACCCGGTCGCCACCGCCGCCGGACTGGTCCGTGCCGCCACCGGCCGAACCCGGGTGATCCGCCCCACGGACGCGGACCACGGGGCCGGGGCCGGTCTCACCGACCCGAGGCCGGAAGAAGCGCTGCCCGCCGGAATGCTCCTGGAACCGGTCCGGAGCCGGGACGGCGTGCTCCCCACGCCGGACGCCGTGCTGCGCCGCCTGCGCCGCGGCACGGCCGAACGGTCCGTTCCGCTGATCGTCGACGAGACCGAGACCGGTGTCGGGCGAACCGGGGCCTTCTGGGCGGTCGAACACAGCGGTGTCGTCCCCGACATCCTGGTCCTCTCCAAGGCGATCGGCGGCGGACTGCCCCTCGCCGCCGTGGTGTACCGCGAAGACCTGCACACCGGGGAGGGGAGCGCCTTCCGCGGCAATCAGCTCGCCATGGCCGCGGGCGCAGCCACCCTCGCCCACGTCCGCGAGCACCGTCTCGCCGAACACGCCGCGGCCCTGGGCGGCCGGACGCTGGGCCGGCTGCGCGGCCTGGCGGAGGACTTCCCGTGCGTCGGCGACGTGCGGGGGCTCGGTCTGATGATCGGCATCGAGCTGACGGCACCGGACGGTACGGCCGACGCGGCCCCGCGCGGCACTCGCCTCGGTACCGCCGCCGCCGTCCAGCGGGAGTGCCTGCGCCGAGGACTGATCGTGGACCTCGCGGGCCCGTCCGGGAACGTCGTACGACTGCTGCCGCCGCTGATCGTCACCGAGGAGCAGATGTCGGCGGTGCTGGACCGCCTCGCCGACGCGGTCCAGGCGGTGGAGCGGGGCCCGAGCGGTCACGCCCCACCGCACGGGGTGCGCGCCGCGCGCCGGCTGTAGCGACCCGCAGCCCAGGCCCCCAGCACGTCACGAGGAACCGCGTTGCACACCACCCCCACACCGGAACCGGCGGCCACCACGGACGCCGCCCCGTCCATCACCGCCGCTGCCGCCCGCGCCGCCCACGCGTCGCCCTCCGGCCCCGTGCCCGCCCCCGGGCCGGCTTCCGGCGTCGTTCCCGCGCCCGCGACCCCCGTCGACGCGTCGGGCGGGCCGGAACCGTACGCCGACGCGCAGGCCGCGGCCGTGGAGAACCTGCTGCGCTGCTGGGCGCGCGAGACCGACGCCCGTGCCCCCGACGACGGCAACCTCGCCGTACCGCTGCCGTCGAGCGGTACCGCCCTGGCCGTTCCCGTCCTCTACTGGTCGCCGACGGGATGGCACCGCTTCGGCGCCCCGCGTCTGGCCGACGCGCCCGCCTCGGCCCCACCCGCCGACGCCGTCACCGTCGCCGCGCTGCTCGCACGGGAGACGGCCGACGGTCGGGAGGCCGACGGAACCGACCTCGTGGCCCGCGTCGCGGACTCCGTCCGCCGCACCGCCGCGATCCTCAGCGAACGGCCGAAGGGCCCGGCGCACGCCCCCGGCGCCCGCGACACCGCCGGCACCTCCACCGAGCCGGACCTCTTCCTCGCCGCCGAACAGGCACTCGTCCTCGGACATCCGCTGCACCCCACCCCGAAGAGCCGGGAGGGCCTCACCGAGGCGGAAGCGCGGCTGTACTCACCCGAACTGCACGGCGCCTTCCCCCTGCACTGGCTGGCCGTCGCCCCCTCCGTCCTCGCCACCGACTCCGCGTGGACCGAGCGGGGCCGCCCGGTCAGCGCGCCCCGGCTCGCCGCGCGCCTCCTCGGAGACGGGGCGGCGGCGCCGGACGGACACGCGGTCCTGCCCCTGCACCCCTGGCAGTTCCGCGCCGTACGGCACAGGCCGGAGACCGAGGCACTGCTGGACGCCGGGCTGCTCAGGGACCTCGGTGTCCAGGGCGTCCCCTGGCACCCCACCTCATCCCTGCGGACCGTCCACCGCACCGGCGCCCCCGCCATGCTCAAGCTCTCCCTGGCCCTGCACATCACCAACTCACGCCGGGAGAACCTCCGCAAGGAACTCCATCGCGGCGTGGAGGTGCACCGTCTGCTGCGCAGGGGCCTGTCCGGTCAGTGGCGGGCCGCCCACCCGTACTTCGACGTCGTCCGGGACCCGGCCTGGCTCGCCGTCGACGGACCGGACGGCAGGCCCGTCCCAGGGCTCGACGTCGTCGTCCGGCACAACCCGTTCCGGCCCTCGGACGACGTCTCCTGCGTGGCGGCTCTCGTCGCGCCGCGGCCGGACGGCCGCGACCGGCCCACCGCCCGCGTCCCGCGCTCCCGACTGGCCGAGGTCGTCACCCGGCTGTCCGGGCGGACCGGCCGTCCCCGCGAAGCGGTCGCCGCCGAGTGGTTCCTGCGGTACCTCCACCACGTCGTGCGGCCCGTCCTGTGGCTGGACGCCCACGCCGGGATCGCCCTGGAGGCGCACCAGCAGAACACGCTGCTCCTGCTGGACGCCGACGGCTGGCCCGCCGGCGGCCGCTACCGCGACAACCAGGGCTACTACTTCCGTGAGTCGCGGCGCGCGGAACTCGACGCCCGGTTGCCCGGCATCGGTGAGCACAGCGACACGTTCGTCACCGACCGGGTCACCGACGAGCGCTTCGCGTACTACCTCGCCATCAACAACGTGTTCGGTCTCATCGGCGCCTTCGGCTCCCAGCGACTCGCCGACGAACGGCTGCTGCTCGCGGCCTTCCGCCTCTTCCTCGAAGACGTCGCCTCCGGTCCCGGTCGGCTGGACAGCCCGCTGCCGGCGCTGCTCCTCGACTCGCCCGTACTCCGCTGCAAGGCCAACCTGCTGACCCGTCTGCAGGGCCTCGACGAACTGGTCGGGCCGGTGGACACCCAGTCCGTCTACGTCACCATCGCCAACCCGCTGCACGCCTGAGCGAGCCGTTGCGTCTCCCCTTCCTCGTCCCCGTCCCCCGAAAGAGCGACCCCGTGACTTCCACCGACGCGAGCGCCGACGACACCATGGACCTGCACCTGCCCGCGGAGTTCATCGCCCTCTTCGGAAGGGACGGGAAGGACGGGACAGAGGGCGCGCCCGACGAGACGCCGCCGCCCCGGCGGACCGGCGGCGACCTGCTCGACCGCGTCACCGACTGGGGCCCGGTCGCCACCACGGCGGGCGAGTTCCACCTGGTGCCCGTCCACGCCGAGCGGGACCTGCCGCTCATCGACCGCTGGATGAACGACCCCGCCGTCGCCGAGTTCTGGGAGCTGACCGGACCGCAGACCGTGACCGAGGACCACGTACGGTCCCAGCTGGCCGGTGACGGCCGCAGCGTCCCGTGCCTCGGCCTGCTGGAAGGGGTGCCGATGAGCTACTGGGAGCTGTACCGCGCCGACCTCGACCCGCTGGCCCGGTACTGTCCCGTACGACCGCACGACACCGGCCTCCACCTGCTGATCGGCGACGCCGCCGACCGCGGCCGGGGCATCGGGACGACCTTGATCAGTGCCGTCGCCGAGCTCGTCCTCGGCAGGCGGCCCGCCTGCACGCGTGTGCTCGCCGAACCCGACGTCCGCAACCGTCCGTCCGTCGCCGCGTTCCTCGGCGCCGGGTTCCGGTTGTCCGGCGAGATCGACCTGCCGGCCAAGCGGGCCGCCCTCATGATCCGCGACCGGTCCCCGCGCGAGGTGCCGTGACGTCCGCGCCGCCCGCTCGCCGACCACCCCGCCCAGGAGCCACTCGTGCCGCCGCCGTCCCCACAGCCCCACCCGCCCCTCGCAGCCGCCTTCCGCGCCCGTTTGTCAGTCCCGGGCCGTAGGGTGGTCGCGCTATGACGAAGCCCTCTCTCCCCGAACTCCTGCACGCCGCCGTCACCGCCGTCGGCGGCACGGAGCGTCCCGGCCAGGTGGCCATGGCCGAAGCCGTCGAGGAAGCCATCGACGGCGGCTCCCATCTGCTGGTCCAGGCCGGCACCGGCACCGGCAAGTCGCTCGGGTACCTGGTGCCCGCGCTGGCCCAGGGGGAGCGGGTCGTCGTGGCCACGGCGACCCTGGCCCTCCAGCGCCAGCTGGTCGAGCGCGACCTGCCCCGCACGGTCGACGCGCTCCACCCGCAGCTGCGCCGCCGCCCGGAGTTCGCGATGCTCAAGGGCCGGTCGAACTACCTGTGCCTGCACCGGCTCCACGAGGGAGTGCCGCAGGACGAGGAGGAGGGCCTCTTCGACCAGTTCGAGGCCGCCGCACCCACCAGCAGGCTGGGCCAGGACCTGCTGCGGATGCGCGACTGGGCGGACGAGACCGAGACCGGCGACCGCGACGACCTGACGCCCGGCGTCTCCGACCGGGCCTGGTCGCAGGTCTCGGTCTCGTCCCGGGAGTGCCTGGGCGCCTCGAAGTGCGCGTACGGCGCGGAGTGCTTCGCCGAGATGGCCCGGGAGCGCGCCAAGCTGTCCGAGGTCGTCGTCACCAACCACGCCCTCCTCGCCATCGACGCCATCGAGGGCGCCCCGGTCCTGCCGCAGCACGAGGTGCTGATCGTCGACGAGGCGCACGAACTGGTCTCCCGGGTCACCGGGGTCGCCACCGGAGAGCTGACCCCAGGCCAGGTCAACCGGGCGGTGCGCCGGGCCGCGAAGCTGGTCAACGAGAAGGCCGCCGACCAGCTCCAGACCGCCGCCGAGGGCTTCGAGCGGCTGATGGAGCTGGCGCTGCCGGGCCGTCTGGAGGAGATCCCGGAGGACCTGGGGTACGCGCTGATGGCGCTGCGTGACGCCTGCCGTACGGTCATCTCCGCGATCGGCACGACCCGGGACAAGTCCGTGCAGGACGAGGACGCCGTGCGCAAGCAGGCGCTCGCCTCCGTGGAGTCCGTGCACGACGTGGCGGAGCGCATCACCAACGGCTCCGAGTGGGACGTCGTGTGGTACGAGCGGCACGACCGATTCGGAGCTTCCCTACGCGTCGCTCCCATGTCCGTCGCGGGCCTGCTGCGGGAGAAGCTCTTCGCGGACCGCTCGGTGATCCTCACCTCCGCCACCCTGAAGCTGGGTGGCGACTTCAACGGCGTCGGAGCCTCCCTGGGCCTCGCCCCCGAGGGCACCGAGGGCGAGGACGTGCCCCAGTGGAAGGGGGTCGACGTCGGCTCGCCCTTCGACTACCCCAAGCAGGGCATCCTGTACGTCGCCAAGCACCTGGCCCGCCCCGCCCGGGACGGCGACCGCGGTGACATGCTCGACGAGCTCACCGAGCTGATCCAGGCGGCCGGCGGACGCACGCTGGGGCTGTTCTCCTCGATGCGTGCGGCCCAGCTGGCCGCCGAGGAGCTGCGCTCCCGCATCCCGGAGTACCCGATCCTGCTTCAGGGCGAGGAGACGCTCGGCGAGCTGATCAAGAACTTCGCCGCCGACCCGGAGACCTGCCTCTTCGGCACGCTGTCCCTCTGGCAGGGTGTGGACGTCCCCGGGCCGAGCTGTCAGCTGGTCGTGATGGACAAGATCCCGTTCCCGCGACCGGACGACCCCTTGATGAGCGCCCGCCAGAAGGCGGTGGAGGAGGCCGGCGGCAACGGCTTCATGGCGGTCGCCGCCACGCACGCCGCCCTGCTCATGGCCCAGGGCGCGGGGCGTCTCGTACGGGCGTCGGGCGACCGCGGTGTGGTCGCCGTACTGGACCAGCGCCTGGCCACGGCGCGGTACGGGAGCTATCTGAAGGCCTCTCTGCCCGACTTCTGGTTCACCACGGACCGCAATCAGGTCCGCAAGTCGCTCGCCGCGATCGACGCGGCGGCCCGGCGGACGGAGTCGGAGGGCGACTGAGCAACCGTGCCGCGGCGCTGTGCGGTTGCCGGACAGCGCGGGGCCCCGGAACCGGCGCAGAGGTTCCGGGGCCCGGTCGGGGTGGCGGGCCAGTCGGCTGTCGCCGCGTACCCGCCCGCCGTGGCGCTCAGACGCGGCGCAGTACGGCCACCACCTTGCCGAGGATGGTCGCGTCGTCACCCGGGATCGGCTCGTACGCCGCGTTGTGCGGGAGCAGCCACACGTGGCCGTCCTCCCGCTTGAAGCGCTTGACGGTGGCTTCGCCGTCGAGCATCGCGGCCACGATGTCGCCGTTCTCGGCGACCGGCTGGCGGCGGACCGTGACCCAGTCGCCGTCACAGATGGCGGCCTCGATCATCGAGTCGCCGACGACCTTCAGGACGAACAGCTCGCCGTCACCGACCAGCTGCCGGGGCAGGGGGAAGACGTCCTCGACGGACTCCTCGGCGAGGATCGGGCCTCCGGCCGCGATGCGCCCGACGAGCGGGACGTACGACGCGGCGGGCTTGCCGGCGGTGTCCGTGGGCTGCACCGAGGCGGCCTGGTCGGAGCCGCGTACCTCGTAGGCGCGCGGGCGGTGCGGGTCGCGGCGCAGGAAACCCTTGCGCTCGAGTGCCATCAGCTGGTGCGCGACGGAGGACGTGCTGGAAAGACCGACGGCCTGACCGATCTCCCGCATCGACGGCGGGTAGCCGCGCCGCTGCACGGAGTCGCGGATGACTTCGATCACCCGGCGCTGGCGGTCGGTCAGTCCCGAGCTGTCCGCCCGGATGCCCGGAGGTCGGCCCGGCAGGGAGCGCTTGTGCCCCTCTGGACTCGCGGCGTCGCTCATCGCGTGCATCGGCTCAGGTCGGCCCTGGGGGCGGTCCTGGGCAGTGATGGCGGCACTGTCGGCGGTGGTGGTCACGTCGGCCCCTCTCGATGGTCTCCCTGCTGCCCAACGGTAGTAGCTTTCGAAAGGTTGCGCCAAACACACGTTCGAGTGAAAAAACGCGAATCGCTCGCCTGAATCGCATGTCTGGGTGTATGGCTACCGCGGTGCCCGACGGACAAAAGCGCTCATTGCTGTACTCTTCACCGCCGTGGCGACAACCTCGGGGATGTCGCTCCAGTCTGCCATCCGGCATCCCGTTCGACGGCGCGGGTCCCTCCATCTGTGCGGTAGCCCCACGCCCCCTCCCCGCGGCGGCCACGGTATCTCCGCATGCCCTCGCTGGATACGGCCGTGCGTGTGCATCTGCGCGTGTGGGCGTGCGTGCACAGGTGCGTGCGAGTGACCGCTGGGCCGTCGCGGCCGTACGAGTCCGGTACGGACCGGCGCGACACGCGTGCAGGGCGTGTATGTATGAGCCAATCCCCACATCTAGTGGTTGGATTGCGGGAGCAGCCCACAAGTTGTGGTCCCCCGGGTCTTCGGGCCCGCCGCGATCGCCTATGCTTGGGGCTGCTTCGAGGGGCCTGAAGGGCCCTTTGTGGCTATTGGGTCTGCTGTGAGGAGGGTTCGGAGTTCATGCACTGCCCCTTCTGCAGGCACCCCGACAGTCGTGTCGTCGACAGCCGCACCACCGACGACGGCACGTCGATCCGCAGGCGCCGCCAGTGTCCCGACTGCTCCCGTCGTTTCACGACCGTGGAGACGTGCTCGCTCATGGTGGTGAAGCGGTCCGGGGTCACCGAACCGTTCAGCCGCACCAAGGTGATCAACGGCGTGCGCAAGGCCTGTCAGGGCCGGCCCGTCACCGAGGACGCGCTCGCACAGCTCGGCCAGCGGGTCGAGGAGGCGGTGCGGGCCACCGGAAGCGCCGAGCTGACCACCCACGACGTGGGGCTGGCCATCCTCGGCCCGCTGCAGGAACTCGATCTGGTCGCCTATCTGCGATTCGCCTCCGTCTACCGGGCGTTCGACTCGCTCGACGACTTCGAGGCAGCGATCGCGGAGCTCAGGGAGACGACGGGGCGTCCCGGCACGGACGGCGACGGCGACGCCGGTGCGGGGAGCCAGGAGAACGACCGCGGGTCCACGGGGGCGGCACAGGTCCCCGAGCCCGCAGGCGCCGCCGACTGACCGGCGGGCCGGACCCGGACTTCGGCGCCCGGGCCCGGCCGGTCGACGGCGAATGAGAAGACCTGTCGCGGGCGGAGCGAGAGATGCCCGCGACATCAGACAGAACACCGTGCCACGGGAACAATCGGGGCACTTCAGGGCGTTTTCGCCCGTACAGGGAGGCGGCATGACAGAGACGGCGAGCGGTCCGGCACGGAGTTCCCGCGCCAAGGGCACCAAGGCGGGCAAGGGACTCCGCGTCGAGCGCGTCCACACCACTCCCGGCGTCCACCCCTACGACGAGGTGACCTGGGAGCGTCGTGACGTCGTCATGACCAACTGGCGCGACGGCTCGGTCAACTTCGAGCAGCGTGGTGTCGAGTTCCCCGAATTCTGGTCGGTGAACGCGGTCAACATCGTCACCAGCAAGTACTTCCGGGGCGCCGTCGGCACCCCGCAGCGCGAGGTGAGCCTCAAGCAGCTCATCGACCGCATCGTGAAGACGTACCGGAAGGCCGGTGAGGACCACAAGTACTTCGCCTCGCCCGCCGACGCCGAGATCTTCGAGCACGAGCTGGCCTACGCCCTCCTGCACCAGATCTTCAGCTTCAACAGCCCGGTCTGGTTCAACGTCGGCACGCTCCAGCCGCAGCAGGTCTCCGCCTGCTTCATCCTGTCCGTCGACGACTCCATGGAGTCGATCCTCGACTGGTACAAGGAAGAGGGCATGATCTTCAAGGGCGGCTCGGGCGCCGGCCTGAACCTGTCCCGCATCCGCTCCTCCAAGGAGCTGCTCTCCTCCGGCGGCAACGCCTCCGGCCCGGTCTCCTTCATGCGCGGCGCGGACGCCTCCGCCGGCACCATCAAGTCCGGCGGCGCCACCCGCCGCGCCGCCAAGATGGTCATCCTCGACGTCGACCACCCCGACATCGAGGACTTCATCCAGACCAAGGTCAAGGAAGAGGAGAAGATCCGCGCCCTGCGCGACGCGGGCTTCGACATGGACCTGGGCGGCGACGACATCACGTCCGTCCAGTACCAGAACGCCAACAACTCGGTCCGCGTGAACGACACGTTCATGAAGGCCGTGCAGGACGGCGGCAAGTTCGGCCTGACGTCCCGCATGACCGGCGAGGTCATCGAGGAGGTCGACGCCAAGGCGCTCTTCCGCAAGATGGCCGAGGCCGCGTGGGCGTGTGCCGACCCGGGCATCCAGTACGACGACACCATCAACGCCTGGCACACCTGCCCGGAGTCCGGCCGTATCAACGGCTCGAACCCGTGCAGCGAGTACATGCACCTGGACAACACGTCCTGCAACCTCGCCTCGCTGAACCTGATGAAGTTCCTGAAGGACGACGGCAAGGGCAACCAGTCCTTCGACGCCGAGCGCTTCTCCAAGGTCGTCGAGCTCGTCATCACCGCGATGGACATCTCCATCTGCTTCGCGGACTTCCCGACCCAGAAGATCGGCGAGAACACCCGCGCCTTCCGCCAGCTCGGCATCGGCTACGCCAACCTCGGCGCCCTGCTGATGGCGACCGGCCACGCCTACGACTCCGACGGCGGCCGCGCCCTGGCCGGCGCCATCACCTCCCTGATGACCGGCACGTCGTACCGGCGTTCCGCCGAGCTCGCCGCGATCGTCGGCCCGTACGACGGCTACGCCCGCAACGCCAAGCCGCACCTCAGGGTCATGAAGCAGCACTCCGACGAGAACGCCAAGGCCGTCCGCATGGACGACCTGGACACGCCGGTCTGGGCCGCCGCCACCGAGGCTTGGCAGGACGTGCTCCGCCTCGGCGAGAAGAACGGCTTCCGCAACTCCCAGGCGTCCGTCATCGCCCCGACCGGCACCATCGGTCTCGCGATGTCCTGCGACACCACCGGCCTCGAGCCCGACCTCGCCCTGGTCAAGTTCAAGAAGCTGGTCGGCGGCGGCTCGATGCAGATCGTCAACGGCACCGTCCCGCAGGCCCTGCGCCGCCTGGGCTACCAGGAGGAGCAGATCGAGGCGATCGTCGCCCACATCGCCGAGAACGGCAACGTGGTCGACGCCCCCGGTCTCGCGCACGAGCACTACGAGGTGTTCGACTGCGCGATGGGCGAGCGCTCCATCTCCGCGATGGGCCACGTCCGCATGATGGCCGCGATCCAGCCGTGGATCTCCGGCGCCCTGTCCAAGACGGTCAACCTGCCGGAGTCGGCGACCGTCGAGGACGTCGAGGAGGTCTACTTCGAGGCGTGGAAGATGGGCGTCAAGGCGCTCGCCATCTACCGCGACAACTGCAAGGTCGGCCAGCCCCTCTCCGCCAAGAGCAAGTCGGTCAAGGACACGGAGAAGGCGGAGATCACCGAGAAGACCGAGGCGGCCATCCGCGAGACGGTCGAGAAGGTCGTCGAGTACCGCCCGGTCCGCAAGCGCCTCCCGAAGGGACGTCCCGGCATCACCACGTCCTTCACCGTCGGCGGCGCCGAGGGCTACATGACGGCCAACTCCTACCCGGACGACGGTCTCGGCGAGGTCTTCCTGAAGATGTCCAAGCAGGGCTCGACCCTCGCGGGCATGATGGACGCCTTCTCCATCGCGGTCTCCGTCGGCCTCCAGTACGGCGTGCCGCTGGAGACGTACGTCTCGAAGTTCACCAACATGCGCTTCGAGCCGGCCGGCATGACGGACGACCCGGACGTGCGGATGGCGCAGTCGATCGTCGACTACATCTTCCGCCGCCTGGCGCTGGACTTCCTGCCCTTCGAGACGCGTTCCGCGCTCGGCATCCACTCCGCCGAGGAGCGCCAGCGCCACCTGGAGACCGGTTCGTACGAGCCGTCCGACGACGAGCTCGACGTCGAGGGCCTGGCCCAGTCGGCGCCGCGCGCCCAGGAGCTGAAGGCCGTCGTCACGCCGAAGGCCGAGGTCGAGGCGGCCAAGCCCGCTCCGCAGCAGGCGCACACCAGCGCCGAGCTGGTGGAGATGCAGCTGGGCATCCAGGCCGACGCCCCGCTGTGCTTCTCCTGCGGCACGAAGATGCAGCGCGCCGGTTCCTGCTACATCTGCGAGGGCTGCGGCTCGACGAGTGGCTGCAGCTGACCTGTAGGGCTCAATGACCTGTAGGGCTCAATGAGTAAGGGGCGTCCACCAGGGTGGACGCCCCTTACTCATGCACGCGCGTCGTCAGGACCGGCGCACCGCGCCCATGGTGGCGGCGAAGACCGCGGGGTCACCCTCGAAACCATGGACGCCGGCCCGGAACTCCCACGCCCCCGTCTCGTCCCTCACGAACTCCGCGACCGTCGCCGCCCTCGCGCCCAGGACCCCGCCGAAGTCGTCCGTGGCCAGGTCGGTGTAGCCCTCCCGGATGCGCAGGCCCGGGTTGGTCACGTCACCGAAGGTCTGGTCCTCGGTGCGCTGCTGGATCGCGACCCCGACCACCACGCGCGCGTACCGCGCGTCGAGCCGTTCCAGCTCAAGGGTCATGACCTCGTCGAAGCCGAAGCCCTTGCCGTCCTGGCTGTCCCGGTTGAGATAGATGGTGCCGTCGGGGGAGCGGCTGTCGTGGTGCACCACATAGGCGGGAGCACCGTACGGGTCCCTGGCCAAGTAGGTCCCGGCGACGATGTCCAGATCGGCGGGTGGCTGCCCCGCCGGGTTCGGATCCCACCGCAGCGCGACCTCGACCTTGCCCATGCCTTTGCTGAGGCCGTTCACAGACTTCCCCTTCCAGGTCCCCCGCCCCTGCCCGGCCACCTCAACTGCCGAGCGGTGACGGCCGGTTGTCCATCCTGCCACGCACAGCGACGCCGGTGCGGGCAAGCGGTCCGCCGGACAGTGACCGGTGCCACGTTCCTGGCCTTACGATGGCGCGGTGCTGGTCAAGTGGATTCGCTGCACCGTGGTGGACCGCCGGGGGTTCGAGCGGGGGCAGCGAAAGTGGGCGGGGCTTCCGGGGGAGCCGGGTTTTCGGGGGCAGGGGGGCGGCTGGAGCCGGGGGCGACCGGACGTGGCGCACGTCTTCGCCTTCTGGGAGAGCCGTGCCTTCTACGACTCCTTCATGGCCCGCTCCCACGACCGGCTCGCCTCGGCCCAGGCGGGCACCTTCAAGGACGCGCAGGTCAGGCTCTTCGACTACCGCTTCGACGTGAAAACCGGATTCGAACCCCGCTTCACGGACGCCGACCTGCTGCGGGTGGCGCTCTGCCGCGTGCACGAGGAGCGGGCCGAGCACTACGTCCTCATGCAGGAGAAGGTCTGGAACCCGGCGATGGCCGGCTCGCCCGGCATGATCCGCGGGCTGTTCGGCGAGGCGCCGGGGAACGAGTACCTGGTGCTGTCCATGTGGCGGTCGGCCGCCGAGCACGGCAAGTACCGCACCGAGCGGGTGGAGCGGCTCGCCCTGCGCGCCCAGACGGAGGCCGACATCGCGGCGCTGACCGGGGACATCGTGCAACTGGAACCCTCCTGGACCGTCTGAGGACCCGGCCGGCACCCCCGGCGTCGGTGTGCGAGCCTTGACGGCCGGTGTGAGAAGTGTGTGACGTACGCCGTACGGCGCCCCTTCGAGTGCTTGGTTCCGCTCGTCTCGATCTAGGGTTCAAGGCATGGCACGACCACGGCGCATCGTTCTGGTCCGGCACGGCGAGTCGACCGGCAACATCGACGACACCGTGTACGAGCGCGAACCCGATCACGCCCTCGCCCTCACCGAGCAGGGGCGGGCGCAGGCGGAGGAGACCGGGAAGGCGCTGCGCGAGGTGTTCGGCCGCGAGCGGGTCAGCGTGTACGTCTCCCCGTACCGCCGCACGCACCAGACGCTGCACGCCTTCCACCTGGACCCGGGGCTGATACGGATCCGGGAGGAGCCCCGGCTGCGTGAGCAGGACTGGGGCAACTGGCAGGACCGCGACGACGTGCGCCTGCAGAAGGCCTACCGGGACGCCTACGGCCACTTCTTCTACCGCTTCGCCCAGGGCGAGTCCGGTGCCGACGTGTACGACCGGGTCGGTGGCTTCCTGGAGAGCCTGTTCCGCAGTTTCGAGGACCCCGACCATCCGCCGAACGTGCTCCTGGTCACCCACGGTCTGGCCATGAGGCTGTTCTGCATGCGGTGGTTCCACTGGACGGTCGCGGAGTTCGAGTCGCTGTCGAACCCCGGGAACGGCGAGATGCGGATGCTCGTTCTCGGTGAGGACGGCAAGTACAGCCTTGACCGGCCCTTCGAACGCTGGCGAGATCCGGAACCGTACGGGATCACCGGATAGAGTGGCGAGGCGATGACCGCTCATTCAACTCCCGACGGGCGCCTGGACCGCGCCCTCTCCAGCCTGCGCGGACTGTCGGTGGGGGACGCGCTGGGCTCACAGTTCTTCGTGCCCGCGAACTACCCGCTGCTCAAGGACCGTGCGTTGCCGCCCGGCACCTGGCAGTGGACGGACGACACGGAAATGGCCTGTTCCGTGGTCTCCGTCCTGGCCACCCACCACCGCATCGACCAGGACGCGCTGGCCCTCTCCTTCGCCCACCACCACGACTTCGACCGCGGCTACGGCCCCGCGGTCAACCGGCTGCTGCGCCTGGTCCGCGAGGGCGGCGACTGGCGCGAGCTCGCCGCCGCGCTCTTCAACGGCCAGGGATCCTGGGGCAACGGTGCGGCGATGCGCATCGCCCCGCTGGGTGCCTGGTACGCGGACGACCCGGAACAGGCCACCCACCAGGCGGAGATCTCCGCCTACCCCACGCACCAGCACCGTGAGGCGGTGGTCGGCGCCATGGCGGTCGCCGCTGCCGCCGCACTGGCCGCGGACCCCGGCGGGCCTCCCACCGCACACGCGCTCCTGGACGGCGTGATCGCGCTGGTGCCGAAGAGCGCGGTCGGTGCCGGGCTGCGACGCGCCCGGGACATGCTCGACTACGGCGACGCCGCGACGGTCGCGGCCGTACTGGGCTGCGGCAGGCGTACCACCGCCCATGACACCGTTCCCTTCGCCCTCTGGTCGGCCGCGCGGGCCCTCGGGGAGTACGAGCGCGCCTTCTGGACGACCGCCCAGGTCGGCGGGGACGTGGACACCACGTGCGCCATCGTGGGCGGCGTGGTCGCCGCGGGTGAGGCGGGTGCGCCGCCGGCGGACTGGGCGGAGCGGGTCGAGGCGCTGCCCGGATGGATGGCCACGACCGCATAGCCACGCTCCGTACATGCCGGGAACTCTGCGTGACCGCTGCCCGTTGTCATGACATCCGCCGTGCGAGGCAGGCAGCTTCGTACGAGGCCGGGGTGCCGTGAGAAGGGGGGAGCGGGGACATGGAAGCTCTGTGGCTGCCGCTCGTCGCGCTGCCGCTCTTGGTGCTTCTCACGCGGTCGAGCACGCGGGCGAGGGGGCGTGGGCCCGGACCGGGCGGGTACCGGTCGGTCGGATTCCATCGGCGGGCGGGCGTGCCGCCCGCCGATGGAATCCGCCCGGCCGCCGGTACGGCGGCGTCAGCCGATCCCCGGACCGGCCGAGCCGGACAGGGCCTCCAGGTCGCTCTTGCGCACCCGGATCACCAGCCACGCCGTGGCCAGGGCGAGGACGGCCATGGCCGCGGCCGGGATGAAGGCCGCCGAGATACCCTGCGCCAGCACGTCGTGCCCCCAAGGTGCCGGCAGCTGCTGTGTCCGGGCGAACTCCGCCTTCTGCTCCGCCGAGCCGTCGGAGAGGAAGTCCGGCACCTGCTTCTCCGCCTCGTTCTTGCTGGCCGTGCCGAAGACCGTCGTCAGGATGGCGAGGCCGATCGATCCGCCCACCTGCTGCATCGTGTTGAGCAGGCCGGACGCGGCGCCAGCCTCGTGCTGGGCGACCCCGGAGACGGCGGTCAGTGTCAGCGTCACGAAGTTCAGCCCCATGCCGAACCCGAAGATCAGCATCGGCCCGAGGACGCCGCCGACGTACGAGCTGTCGGAGCTGATCAGGGCCTGCCAGCCGAGCCCGATCGCGGCGAGCGTCGAGCCCGCGATCATGAACGGCTTGGGGCCGAAGACCGGCAGGAACCGCTGGGACAGGCCCGCACCCAATGCGATCACCACCGTGACCGGCAGGAAGGCCAGGCCGGCTTCGATGGGGGTGTAGCCCAGCACGTTCTGCACGAACAGCACGATGTAGAAGAACATGCCGAACATCGCCGCGGCCAGGCTCAGCATGATCACGTACGTGCCGGAGCGGTTGCGGTCGGCGAACATCCTCAGCGGGGTGATCGGCTCCTTGGCCCGCCGCTCGATGAACACGAAGGCCAGCAACAGGACCACGGCGGCCGCGAAGGAGCCGATGGTCAGGTTGTCCCGCCAGCCCTCGTCCGCGGCGCGGATGAAGCCGTAGACGAGGGACGCCATACCCGCCGTCGAGGTCACCGCCCCGGCTATGTCGAAGCGGCCGGAGTGCCGTTCGGACTCGTTGATGTACAGCGGGGTGAGCACGGCGATCAGTACGCCGATGGGTACGTTGACGAAGAGCACCCAGCGCCAGTCGAGCCACTCGGTGAGCATGCCGCCCGCCAGCAGACCGATGGCGCCACCGCCCGCCGACACGGCCGCGAAGACACCGAAGGCCCGGTTGCGTTCCGGTCCTTCGGGGAAGGTGGTGGTGATGAGGGCCAGCGACGTGGGCGACGCGATCGCGCCTCCCACGCCCTGCAGGACGCGAGCCGCCAGCAGCTGCCAGGGTTCCTGGGCGAAGCCACCGAGCAGCGAGGCGAAGGTGAACAGCAGGATGCCGGTCATGAAGACCCGGCGCCGGCCGAGGATGTCACCGGCCCGGCCGCCGAGCAGCAGCAGACCGCCGAAGGTGAGCGTGTAGGCGCTGACGACCCAAGTGAGGTCGGTGGTGCTGAAGCTCAGCGCTTCTTGAATGTGCGGGAGGGCGATGTTCACAATCGTCGCGTCGAGTACCACCATGAGTTGGCAGGCCGCGATGACCGTGAGCGCGATGCCGGGACGCCCCTCCCGGCGGGCAGCTCCCGGCTTGTGGTCCGGTATCAGAGAGGTTGTCACTATGTGTCCCCCACGAACGAATTAGTGAACGCTCGCGTTCACTGTTGCTTCAACGTTAGTGACTCCCGGACAGAGAACGCAAGCGTTCACTTTTTGAGGTGTCGTGCGGTCCGTCCCCCGCTGTGGCCGCCCGGTGCGCCTCACGTCCCCGAAAACCCGTTGTCCCCGCTCATTGGAGACCTACGACATGGTTGCTTCGCACTGGGCGGCCGCCTCCGCCCAGACGCCTCCCTCCCGCCGGCGTGGCGCCGTCCTGGAACGCGCGATCCTCGACGCCGCGCTGGAGCAGCTCGGAACGGTCGGCTGGAACGGTCTGACGATGGAGGGCGTGGCAGCCGGCGCGCAGACCGGCAAGGCGGCCGTCTACCGCCGCTGGCCGTCCAAGGAGGACCTCGTCGCGGACGCACTGAGGTCCGGGCTGCCGCGCTTCGACGACGTGCCAGACCTGGGGAGTGTGCGCGACGACCTGCTGGCGCTGTGCCGCAGAGCGCGCGACGCGATGTTCTCGCGCCCGGGATTCGCCTTGCGGTCAGTCATTCACGAATGCGACAGCGTGCAGGCCGAGCGCTTCCATGCGGTGATCTTCAAGGGAGTGATCGAGCCGACCCTCGCGATGCTCCGCGAGGTCATCACCCGTGGAATAGAGCGGGGTGAAGTGCGACGTGACGCGGCGAACGCATATGTCTTCGACGCCATCCCGGCGATGATGATGTACCGCTCCAAGATTTGTGGAAGCGAATGGACGGACCAGGAGATCGAGGAAATGATCGACCGGATGATGGTGCCGCTGCTGCGGCCCGAAGGAGCCTGATCCCCGGGCGGCACGGGCCCCCGTGAGTTTGGGGAACCGGGGTGTCGCCGGCGGTTCGGGGCGGCGTAGGCTAAGGGCGTCATGCCCTACGAACCGCCTACTCACACCGTCGAGCGCTCACTCCGCGCCACGACCGGAGCGAAGATCATTGCCGGTGTCGACGAGGTGGGGCGCGGCGCGTGGGCCGGGCCGGTCACGGTCTGCGCCGCGGTCACCGGCTTGCGACGGCCCCCGGTGGGGCTCACCGACTCCAAGCTGCTCACCATCAAGCGACGCACCGAACTCGCCGAGGAACTGCGGACCTGGGTGACGTCTCACGCCCTGGGGCACGCCTCGCCGGAGGAGATCGACGCCATGGGGATGACCGCGGCGCTTCGACTGGCGGCGGTGCGCGCTCTGGAAGGCCTGCCGATCCGCCCCGACGCCGTCATCCTCGACGGCAAGCACGACTACCTCGGGGTGCCCTGGCAGGTCCGTACGGTGATCAAGGGTGACCAGTCCTGCGTGGCTGTCGCGGCGGCCTCGGTGCTCGCCAAGGTCCAGCGCGACAAAATGATGGCCGAACTGGGTGTCGACCATGCAGACTTCGCTTTCGCGGACAACGCCGGATACCCGTCTCCCGTGCACAAGGCCGCACTGGAGGAGCGGGGGCCCACTCCGCACCACCGGTTGTCGTGGGCGTATCTTGATGCGCTGCCCCAGTGGCGGCACCTCAAGAAGGTCCGCAGTTGGGTGGACGGAAGCGTTCCGGAAATCGAGGGCCAGCTCGGATTCGATTTCTGACCGCTCCGCTCGCAGGCACGTGCCACCCGCCGACGCGAGCCGCACCAACGTTTGATAAATATCAGCCCATGCCTCTCATTCCCGAGGAGCCTCAGATTCACGAGAAGGCCCAGGGTCCCCGCGCCACTCCGGCCAGCGGCCGCACCGCGCCGACCCCTCGCCCCGTACCCGGCCCCCGCCCCGCGGCTCCGCCGCGCCCCGGCCGTCCCGGTCCCGCGCGGCCGGCGCCGCCGGCGCAACGCTCGTCGCGTGACTCGTCCGCCGCCAAGCCCGGCCCGTCGGGCCCGGCTGCTCCGGCCGCCGCCCCGGCCAGTGTGCAGATCCAGCTGGTCCCGGCTTCTCCCGAGGGCGCGCTCGACGCGGCCGAGGAGGCCGTGGACCTGCTGCTGGACTCGGGCCGCACTCCCGGTGACGTGCTGGTGATCACCACTGGCGATCCGCACCCGTGGGCCGCCCACGAACTCTCCTTCGGCGACGCGGCCTACTGGGCGCAGCATGACGCGGGCGACGACGTCTTCTACACGGACGCCGCCGTCGCGAGCCGTGCCACGTCGAGGCCGGTGGTCGTGGTGGCGCTCAACGGAGGTCCCGAGGACTCCGCCGTCACCGCCCTGTCCGCGGCGCACGCCCGGGCCGGCGCCCTGCTGATCGTCTGCGGTGATCCGCAGCGCATCAACTCGGTGCTGGGCGCAGGGGTCTGAGCCCGCTCGACCGGGGGCGGCGGACACCGTTGTGATGCGGGGCCGTTCCGCCGGCCCCGCACAGTGCGGGGCTCGTCATGCCCCCGTGGCCGCGGTGCTCCTCGCATCGTGGGGCCGTTGTCGGGTTCTCCCACGGACCTGACGCCGCACGGGACTTCGTGGCGCGGTGCTCCGGTGCACCGTGCCCGTGGGGCTCAGCGGGCCGCCGCACGACGCAGTACGTCCGAGGCGACGCCGCCGGTACGCGGTGGCGGGAGCGGTGCCTGAGACGTGGCGAACGGCTCCGGTGCCGAGGACGCGTTTGGCCGACGGCCGCCGCGGCCCTCGCCCAAGACCTGCCAGCCGTCCCGGGTCAGCGTGATGTACGCGCCGCAGCGCAGCCCATGCAGCGTGCACGCGTCCCGCAACCCCCACATCCACGCACCGTCCTCCTCCGTCCAACGCGCGTCGCCATCACGGCAGTAGAGCAGCACGGCGGTGCGCACCGGAGTGCGGCGCCGCAGATCGTGCGGGATGACGCGACGCAGCTGGGCGAGCAGTGCGTTGCGGAACATCCAGCCGTCGGCCGCGGCCCGGCGGCTGGTGAACGAGGCGCTGGCACGCAGTCGTTCGTCGGGATCGAGCACGGCCACGATCGCGGTCGCGGGCCCCGGACGGTGTCGCGAATGGAGTCCGCTGACGACCTCTCGCGGATTGCGCAGCAGTGGGATTCCGGCGGCGGCCCACTCCGCAGGTTCGAGCATACGAGTGGCGGTTGCGGCGGACGACGACAAGGATGCCGCCGAGGACGGAGCGAATCCGAAGGTCACGTTCCTCCCTTCGGCTACACGCCCACACTGCGGGCGGGGTCGGATTCGGGGGAGCGCGCACCGCAGTGAAGCCCTGCCGGATCACGGACGAGCCGTGCGGGGAGCGGACTTCAATTCTTCCTGTCGAACTGGGATGCGGCAACGAGCAATTGGGACCGACGACCGTTATCGGATGATGCGCGTCCTATATCCCTACCCAGAGCGCGGCCGGGTGACGCACGGGACGCACCACCGGCAGCCGCGCGAGGCCCCGGCCCCGCGAAGCGCGCGCACGGCCGGGTGTCACCCCTGCACGGCCAGGACCAGTGGCAACACTTCCTGCGCGCCCGCGCGGCGCAGCAGCCGGGCCGCCACCGCGAGGGTCCAGCCGGTCTCAGTACAGTCGTCCACGAGCAGAACCGGGCCGTCAAGACCGTCCAGGGTGGCGGCGAGCGCCGGCGGCACCGTCAGCGCGCCGTCGAGTGCCTTGAGCCGCTGCGCGCTGTTGCTGCGGGACGCCGCGGGCGCCTCGCCCGTGTACTCGACCGAACCGAGCAACGGCAGCCTCCCGACCTGGGCGATGCGCGTCCCCAGCGAGTGGATCAGCTGAGGCCGGGTCCGCGAGGCGATCGTCACCACCCCCGCCGGGCGGGGCCGTCCCTCGGCGGCGCCCGGAGCCCAGCCGCCCGGCCCCTTGGCCCAGTCGGCCAGTACCGTCACGACGGCCTGGGCCACATCGTCCGGCACCGGGCCGTCCGGAGCCTGCGCGGAGAGCATCGGTCGCAGCCGGTTGCCCCAGCCGATGTCGGACAGCCGGCCCAGGGCCCGGCCTGTGGAGGCCTGTTCACCGGCCGGAATGCGCCCCTTCAGGTCCACCCCGATCGCCGGCAGACCGGTCGGCCACATGCGGCGCGGCTCCACCTCCACGCCCGCCCGGCCCAGATCGACCCGCGCGGCGTCGAGGCTGTCGGTGGAGGTGTCCGTGGTGAAGCGCGGGCCCGCGCAGTTGTCGCAGTGGCCGCAGGGCTTGGCCCCCTCGTCGTCCAACTGGCGTTGCAGGAACTCCATCCGGCACTCGCTCGTCGAGGCGTAGTCGCGCATCGCCTGCTGCTCGGCCTTCCGCTGCCGCGCCACCCAGTCGTACCGCTCGGAGTCGTACGACCACGACTGCCCGGTCGCGATCCAGCCCCCCTTGACCCGCTTGACCGCGCCGTCCACGTCGAGGACCTTGAGCATGGTCTCCAGACGAGAGCGCCGCAGCTCCACCAACGGCTCCAGGGCGGGCAGGGAGAGCGGCCGCTCGGCCCCCGCGAGGATGTCGAGGGTGCGGCGCACCAGCTCCTCCGACGGGAAGGCCAGCGAGGCGAAGTACTCCCAGATCGCCTCGTCCTCCTTGCCCGGCAGGAGGAGCACCTCGGCGTGCTCCACGCCGCGCCCGGCACGGCCGACCTGCTGGTAGTACGCGATGGGCGAGGAGGGCGAGCCCAGGTGCACCACGAACCCCAGGTCGGGCTTGTCGAAGCCCATGCCCAGCGCCGACGTGGCGACCAGTGCCTTGACCCGGTTGGCGAGCAGATCGTCCTCGGCCTGCTGCCGGTCCGCGTTCTCCGTCTTGCCGGTGTAGGAGGCCACGGTGTGGCCGCGGTGCCGGAGAAAGGCGGTGACCTCCTCGGCGGCGGCCACGGTGAGGGTGTAGATGATCCCGGAGCCCGGGAGCCGGTCGAGGTGGTCGGCGAGCCATGCCATCCGGTGCGCGGCGTCGGACAGCCGCAGCACGCCGAGGCTGAGGCTCTCCCGGTCCAGCGGACCGCGCAGCACCAGCGCGTCCGAGGTGCCTCCGGTGCCGAGCTGCTCCGCCACGTCGGCGGTCACCCGGGCGTTGGCCGTGGCAGTGGTGGCCAGGACCGGTACGCCGGGCGGGAGGTCGGTGAGCATCGTGCGCAGTCGCCGGTAGTCCGGACGGAAGTCGTGGCCCCAGTCGGAGATGCAGTGGGCCTCGTCCACCACGAGCAGCCCGGTCGCGGCGGAGAGCTTGGGCAGCACCTGGTCACGGAAGTCCGGGTTGTTGAGCCGCTCGGGACTCACCAGCAGCACGTCGACCTCACCGGTGGCGATCTCGTCCTGGATCGCTTCCCAGTCCTCGGTGTTGGAGGAGTTGATCGTCCGGGCGCGGATGCCGGCCCGCGCCGCCGCCTCGACCTGGTTGCGCATCAGTGCGAGCAGCGGGGAGACGATCACGGTGGGGCCGGCGCCGCGCTCGCGCAGCAGGGCGGTCGCCACGAAGTAGACGGCGGACTTGCCCCACCCCGTGCGCTGGACGACCAGGGCCCGGCGCCCTTCGGCGACCAGCGCCTCGATCGCCCGCCACTGGTCGTCCCGCAGCCGGGCGCCGCCGGACGCGTCCCCGACGAGGCGGGCGAGGACCGCGTCGGCGGCTGTCCGGAGATCCGCGTTGCTCGTGTGCTCCATACGTTCCATACAACAGGACGGGACTGACAGCCGGACGTGCGGGAGGAAGGGGCGCGGTCGCCGAGTGTCCGGTGACGCGTCCCTGATCAGAGTTATCCACAGGGCAAAGCGGAACTTCATGATTCGCGAGATCGTCGGGCCATGACGAACCACAGCGAAACGACCGGACCCTCCGACAACGGTGACATCGAGGGATTCGAGCACTCCGGCCGGACGGCCCGCTTCCCGGACGACCAGCCCCGCGACGAGCCGCAGGTCACCCTCCGCACCCCTGCCGAACTGGCCGACGCCCTGCCGTACCTGCTCGGATACCGCCCCGAGGACAGCATCGTCCTGGTCGCCCTGCGCGACCGGGACGGACGCGGTCGTTTCGGTGGCCGGGCCCGGCTCGGCGTTCCCGCGAACCCGGACGACTGGGCCGGCGCGGCCGGACAGCTGGCCCACGGCCTGGTGACCGGCAGTGAACGCCGAGGGGTTCGCCCCGAGCAGATGGTGGCCTACCTCTGCCAGGAACCAGCGCCGGGCGAGACCGGCCGGGACGTGATGGAACGACTGCGGCCGCTGGCTCAGCAACTGCGCGTCGAGTGCGGCGCCCTCGACGTTCCGGTGGTCGAGGCGCTCTGCGTCTCGGCGGGGCGCTTCTGGTCGTACGTCTGCGACGACCGGGCCTGCTGCCCGGCCGAAGGCACGCCCATGGGGCTGCCAGGCACGTCCGTGCTGGCCGCAGCGGCCACGTACGCCGGAATCCAGGTGCGCGGCACGCTCGGCGAACTGCGCGCCAGGCTCCTGCCACGTGAGAGCGAGGTGGCCCTCGAGCAGGAGGCCGCCCTGGACGCGGCGGCCGTGCCGCTGGTGACGCGGATCCTCGACGACGCCGGGCGCTCGGAGGTGGCGGAGGAGACGCTGCACCTGGCACAGCGGGTGATGCGACGCCTTGCTGAGGCCCGGCCCGTGTCCGGAATGGCCGCCGAAGACCTGCGCGACGATCTACTGCTCGGACACGACGAGGCGGCGACGATGATCCTCGGCCTCCAGGACCGTGCGACCCGTGACCGCGCCGCGGAGTGGATGGAGGGGGACGAGGCGGCACCCGCGCTGCGCCTCTGGCGGGCCCTGGCCCGTCGCTGCGTCGGATCGTACGGTGAACACGCGGCCGCACCGCTCACCCTCGCCGGATGGGTCGCCTGGTCCACGGGCGACGAACTGGAGGCCCGTGAGGCCCTGGCCATGGCACTCGGCGCGGACCCCGACTACCTCTTCGCCCGGCTCCTGCACCAGGCGTGCAACGAGGGGCTCGACCCGGAGTCGGTCCGTCGCTGTCTGCGTGCGGAGCGCGGGGGCCGGGAGGCTCCGAGGGGCGGCGTGCCGGACGGCGAGAAGCAAGCCGACGGGGCAGCGGAACGCGAGCCGGCCGACCCCTTCCCGGCACCGCGGGCACCTCTCGGCCGTCGGCGTCGCACGCGCTCCGGCGTGACGGCCGACGGAGTCCCCCGTCGGCCGAGGGCGGCGCGTGGTCGTGAGCCGGGTGTGAAGCTCAGGCGGCCTCGCACTGCGGCGTCGGGGGAGCGCCCGGGTCCCGCGCGGACGGGCCGTGCGCGTTCGCGAGCCGCGGAGGAGAAGGGCGCGGGTCGGACGGGCACCTGCGCGGGAGGCGCGCGCACGGGAGACCACGGGGCCGAAGGGGGCGGCGAGCGGCTGTGAACGCGCACGGGGGGGGGGTGGGATCGTCACCAGGCCGACGGTGGTCGCCGGGGCGCGCCGGACGCCGGTAGGCAGCCCCGCAGCGCTGTGCGGCCGGCGTCCCCGGCCGCCCTTCCTCAGCCGCCCTTCCTCGGCCGTCCTTCCTGGCTGCCCTCCCGGCCAACGCCCTTGGACCGTCGTCCTTCGGCTGTGATCCACGGCCATGGTCTTTCCGCTGTGGTCCCCGGCCGTGGTCGACCGGCGAGGACCGGCCGCCGTGGCCGCGGACGCGGTCCGTGGACCGCGCGCCTCCGGGCGCCGGGGCCGCCACCCCTGGGCGTGACCTGGAGGTCACCCGTTCCGTTCACCTGAGTGGCCGAATGCCCGGACGGGCCCGGGGCACGGCACCGCCCGTTTCGAAACCACCACACGGCGTCGCTCCGATCGAGGGCGTCGAGCAGAGAGGGAGGTCTCCCATGTACCAGCCGATCCGGTCCTCGTCCGCCGTCACGGACCTCGGCGTGAGCGGCCGCCGGGGCACCCAGGCGCCGTCACTCGCCGGGCCTGCGGTGCCGGTCAGGAGAAGCGGTCCGGGGCCGGGGCGGAACCCTGGCGCACCGGCTGCCCGGGTCGGACCGCCCTCGGCGCTGTCGGTCTCCCGGCCCGGTGGGGAGTCGGCGGGCACCGGTCTTGCGGGTGTTCGGGCAGACCGCGCCCCTGCTCAGCGCACACCGCCCGGAAGGCCGTACAGCCCCGGGGAGCTGCCGCCCACCCACAGGACCATGATCGGCGTGGCGCTCCCCGGCCTCGTGATCTCCACGGAGCAGGGCCAGCTGAACGGCCTGGGCCTGGAGGGGTTCTACCGCGCGGGCCGGCGCCTGCTGTCCCGGTGCCGCCTTCGCGTGGCCGGACGTGAACCGCTTCCCTCCCAGGCCAGGATGACCGGCGCCGACGGTACTCGCTTCGTCGGCACGCTTCGGACGGCCTCCGCGCCGGGGCCGGATCCGGACGTGATGATCGAGCGCACCCGCCACGCCGACGGCACGGAGCGGATCACGCTGCGCAGTTGGGCATCCGTCCCGCTGCGCCTGCCGGTGGAGGTGGTACTCGGTACCGACCTGGCCGACCTCGGAGCGATCGCCGCGGGCGAAGCGGGGCCGGACCTGCCGGCCACCGTGCACGGCTCCGGGCTGCGGTGGACCCGCGGCACGGGCGGCGCGTCGGTGACGGCGGTCCCACCGCCCGCCGAGGCACTGGCCTCCGCGGGACTGCTGCGATGGGAGTTCGTGCTGCCCGCGGGCGGCAGCGCCGGCGTCGAACTGCGCGTACGGCCGGACGGCGCCGGGCCCGTCCGGGCAGTGGGCCGTACGGCGGCCGATCCGCTGGCCTCCGCGCACGCCACCGGTGACGACCCCGGGGTCTCCGCTCTCCTGCGGACCAGCATCGAGGACCTCAGGGCCCTCCTGGTGCGCGATCCCGCGCACCCCACCGGCGTCCACCTGGCCGCCGGCGTCCCCTGGCGCTGCGGTCCGGCCCCCGCCGAGGCCCTCGCCGCGGCCCGGATGGCGCTTCCCCTCGGCACCCGGCTCGCCGCGGGTACCTTGCGCGCCCTCGCCCGCACCCAGCAGCCCGGCCCGGGACCGAGATCCGGCATGATCCCCGGACCGGGGCGCGGCACCGGCCCGCACCTGCCGCCGGGCTGCACCGGCACGGAGGCCACCCTGCTCTTTCCCGTGCTCCTCGCGGAGGCCCGCCGCTGGGGGCTCGGCGCACAGGAGACACAGGAGCTGCTGCCCGCCGCCGAGGGGTGTCTGACCTGGCTGCGGGCCACCGTAGGCAACGGCACGTACGTACCTGATCCGCACCCCCACGGGCCCGCCCGCTGCGAGACCCAGGCCCAGGCCCACCGCGCCGCCCTGCTCGGCGCCGAACTGCTCGACGACCTCGGCAGGCCGGGCGGCGACTGGCTGCGGGAGTGGGCCCAGCGGCTGCGCACGGCGTTCCGGCGCGACTTCTGGATCGACGACGCGACGGGCGGAAGACCCGCGGCGGCCCGTACCCCGGACGGACGCCTCGTGCCGCACCTGAGCGCGGCCGCCGCCCACCTCCTGGACACCGGGCTGCTCGGCGGGGGCTCGGTCGCACCAGGCCTGCTCGACCCGGTCCAGACCGGCAGACTCGCCCGGTTGCTCGGCAACCCGGTCATGGACTCGGGCTGGGGGCTGCGTGGCCTGGCTGCCACCGAGGCGGGATACAACCCCTTCGGGCATCGTGCGGGGGCGGTGCACGTCCAGGAGACGGCGACAGCGGTGGCGGGTCTGGCCGCCGCCGGTCACGACAAGGAAGCAGGCTCGCTGCTGCGCGGGGTACTGGCCGCGGCCGGTGCCTTCGGCCACCGCTTGCCGGAGATGTTCGCGGGGGAACAGCGCACCGACACGAGCGCTCCGCTGCCGCACCCGGCGGCCTGCCGCCCCGCCGCCACCGCGGCAGCCGCAGGGGTACTGATGCTGACCACGCTCGCGGGTATCCGCCCCGACGCCCCGGCCGGGACCGTCACCCTGCGGCCCGTACGCAGCGCACCCCTGGGAGAGCTCGGCCTGACGGGGCTGAGGGTCGCGGGAGAGCCCTTCTCCGTGCGGGTCAGCCGACTGGGCCTGGCCATGGTCGAAGAGGCCGCCGACGGGCTGCGACTAGGGGCTTGACCAGGCCGGACCTCTCCTCGCCCGACGGCAGGGAGCAGACGGTGCCAAGAAGACCCGACAGCCACGGACCAGCCGTCGATGCGACCGGCGAGGGGAGTGTTTATCGTCAGGCAGACGACTATGATCGCCGCATGCCCTACGACCCGTCAGCCTTTCCGCCCTTCGCCGTCACTGTGGACCTGGTCGTACTGACCGTACGTCGCCACTCCCTGTGCGCGCTGGCGGTGCGCAGGGGCGAGCCTCCGTTCCAGGGCCGCTGGGCGCTGCCCGGTGGCTTCGTACGGGCCGGCGAGGACCTGGCGCAGGCGGCGGCGCGGGAGCTGGTCGAGGAGACGGGACTGTGCGTCCACGACCCCGCCGCGCCCACCCAGGACAATGGCGCCCACCTGGAGCAGCTCGCGACGTACGGCGACCCCGAGCGGGACCCCCGGATGCGGGTGGTGAGCGTCGCCCACCTCGCGCTCGCTCCGGACCTGCCCGCGCCCCGGGCGGGCGGTGACGCCAGCAACGCACGCTGGGCGCCGGTCGAGGAAGCGCTCGAGCAGGCCGGTCACGGCCGCGACGGCGAACCGCCGGCACCCCTCGCCTTCGACCACACCCAGATCCTGGCGGACGGCGTGGAACGAGCCCGCTCCAAGATCGAGTACTCGTCGCTGGCCACCGCCTTCTGCCCACCGGAGTTCACCGTCGGCGAGCTGCGCCGCGTCTACGAGGCGGTGTGGAGCGTGGCGCTCGACCCGCGCAATTTCCACCGCAAGGTGACGGGCACTCCGGGCTTCCTTGTCCCCACCGGTGGTACGACCACCCGCCAGGGCGGCCGCCCCGCCCAGCTCTTCCGGGCCGGCGGCGCCACTCTCCTCAACCCCCCGATGCTGCGTCCCGAGGTGTGAGGCCGCTGCGGGAAAGGATCCCGGAGCGAACGGCGAACAAAAGAGCGACGAGGCCCGGCCTCGCGTGCCCCGGAGAGCCGTATGATGCCCGAAAAACCGGATATGGCACGCTATCTTGCTGCGGGTGATCGAGGCCTTCGGACTGACCAGCAACCCTCGCAAGGAGCTCCCGCCCGCCGTCGACGACGTCTCCCTCGAGGCGCGCGCGGGCCGCGTCACCGCACTGCTCGGAGCATCGGGCGCCGGCAAGACGACAGCGCTCAGACTCATGCTCGAACTCCAGCGCGGCCGCGGCCTCACCTGCTTCAGAGGCCGCCCCCTGCACCGCATCGCCCATCCCGCACGGGAGGTCGGCACAGTGCTGGGAGAGGTGCCGGGACATCCGGCCCGCACGGTTCGCGGCCATCTGCGCATGCTCTGTGCGGCGGCCGGAGTTCCCGTCCGGCGGGCCGACGAAGTCCTCGAGTCGGTCGGCCTCGTGAGTATGCGCGACGAACGCCTGGGCACCCTCTCCCGCGGCATGGACCGACGTCTCGGACTGGCCTGCGCACTGCTTCCCGACCCGCACACCCTGGTGCTCGACGACCCCGCCGGCGCCCTGTCCGCCCGTGAGGCCGGCTGGGTGCACGCCACGCTGCGCGCATACGCGTCCCACGGCGGGACCGTCCTGTTCAGCACGGCCGATCCCAAGGAGGCCGCGCGGACCGCCGATCACGTCGTGACGCTGGAGCGGGGCAGAGTCGTCGCCGACCAGGAAGCGGCGGAGTTCTCGCGCACCCGGCTGCGTCCCCGCGTCGCCGTGCGCACTCCGCACGCCGCACGACTGGCCGCGGTCCTGGTCAAAGAGGCGCGTGCGGGCCGACGTTCCGTCGAGGTCGTGCGCGAGGGTGGCAATCGCCTGGCGGTGTACGGCAGTACGTGCGCCGACATCGGTGACACCGCGTTCCGGCACAGGATCCTCGTACATCAACTGGCCGACGAGGTCGGAGACATGGGGCCGGGAGCCGGCGCGAAGCCCGCGCCCCGGCAGCACGAGGGTGACCCCGTGCCGTCTGCCGAGTCCAGGCCGTCGGCCGACGCCGCGGCGCAGTCGGCCCCCGGGAAGGCGCTCCCCGGCGCAGACGCCCCGCAGCCGCCACCGGAACCGGCGAAGCCCGGTGCTGCCGGCGAAGCGCCGCCCCCGGCTGTCGCGGCGCTGTCGGCGGTCGACGCCGCCGGGGAACCGGCGGCAGGCGCCGCCGGCGAGGGATTGCCGGAGGCGGCCGAGGACGGGGCACCGTCGGCGGGCGCCGACACCGAGGCATTGCCGACGGTCGACGACCCCGGGACACCGTCGGCAGGCACCGGCCCCGAGTCCCCGCCCGCCGCTGCCGAGCCCCGGCCGGGCACCCCCCGCCCGGCCCTGGACGGTCCCCGGCCCGGACCCGATGCCGCCCCGCTTCCGTCCGGCGGCCGTGAAACCGCCGACAGCGACGGCCGAGCCCGCCCCGCCCCGCACACAGTCACCGACACCCCGGCGCCCCACGACCCCCGCACACCGGACGCCCGCACGCCGGTCACCCGCTCCTCCCGACCCGACGCCGTTGGCCACCGGCCCTCCCCGCGCCGCCAAGCCTCCCTCACCCCTGCCCCGGCCCACACCAGGGAGGCGGCCTCCTCACTGCCGCCCCCCGTCACCGTCCGCGCCGCCCCCAGCCCGCTGAGACCGCTCCGCTACGAACTCCGCCGCGCGGCCGGCATCAGGACCGGTCTCGTCACCGGCGCCGTCGTCCTCGTGCTTTCCACCGTCACCGCCGTGGTCCTGGCGCGAGTCGGGCACACACCGCAGCCGCGCCTGCTGGCCGCGTGGCCGCGAGAGCTCCCGTTGCCGCCCGCGGCGCTCGGCGCGGGACTGCTCGGGGCGCTCGCCTCCGGCGACGAGTTCCGCCACCCCGCGCTGGCGGCGGACCGCGGCGCCGTCCCCCGGCGCCTCGGGCTGCTGACCGCGAAGCTCCTCGTCTCCGCGGCCACCGCGCTGGGGCTGGCCCTTCTCACCGTGGGCTGCAACGCCGAAGTGCTCCACCTGTTCTACGGACCGGAACTCGCCGGCGTTCCCGCCGACTGGCCCGCACTGGCCGCCGGTTGGCTCGCCCTCGTCGTCGGATGCGGCTGGGCGGGCGTGCTCGCCGCCGGTGTCTTCCGGTCCACCACGGCCGGGCTGGCCGCGGTGGTCGCCGTACCCGTACTCGTCGTGCCGCTCGTACAGAGGGTCTGGGACGGCCCGTCCGTACGGACCGCCGCCGGTCTCCCGATGAGGACGCGCGAGCTTCTCCTGACGACGTGGCCTTTCGGCGGCGAGCGGTATGTGGCCGAAGTGCTGCGCATGATCGCCCAACCCGTCGGCAGCGCACTGACGTTGTCCGTGACCGCTCTGCTCTGCGCATACCTGCTCATGACCCTGCGCAGCAGACCCCAATGACATCCGCCACACCCTTCCGGTCCGACCGTGCGCGCAACTCCCCGGGGAACGCCCATTTCTTTCCGATAAGGCGTCAATTGCGACGGGGTGAGCGATCACCCTTTCGTGTGCTTTTCACCAAAGACCTCAAGGGAGTTGGGAGCGACGCCGACAAAGGATGCGTGACTACCCTTGCGCACTCCATGATGACCGCCGCCCGCTCCGCCGACTCCGGCCTCACGAACCCGGGCGAACTCGACCGCTACCCCTACGCCGAGACGCCCGCCGTCGACCGCGTCGGGGCGCCCGCCTGGGAAGGGGTGGAGACCGAGCTGGGCCGCGTGGGCCGGCGCGCCACGGGCAGCCGTGGGCGCGGACTGCACGGGCAACTCGTCCAGCAGCTGGGACAGATGATCGTTTCCGGCGACCTGGGTGCCGACCGTCCGCTGGTGCCCGAGGAGATCGGCCAGCGTTTCGAGGTGTCCCGCACCGTGGTGCGCGAGTCCCTCCGTGTCCTGGAGGCCAAGGGCCTGGTCAGTGCCCGTCCGAACGTCGGTACGCGCGTGCGGCCCGTCAGTGACTGGAACCTGCTCGACCCGGACATCATCGAATGGCGCGCCTTCGGGCCGCAGCGCGACGATCAGCGCCGCGAGCTCAGTGAGCTGCGCTCGACGATCGAACCGCTCGCCGCGCGCCTGGCCGCCGGGCACGGGCGCGAGGAGGTGCAGCAGCGCCTGTCCGACATGGTCGGGATCATGGGCCACGCCATGCAGCAGGGCGACGCCCTGACCTTCTCGCGTGCCGATGCCGAGTTCCACACGCTCCTCATCCAGATCGCGGGCAACCGCATGCTGGACCACCTCTCCGGAATCGTCTCCGCGGCCCTGCACGTCTCCGGCGGCCCGGTCACGGGCTGTGACCGGCCGAACGACGTCTCCCTGGCGCAGCACGGGCGGATCGTCGACGCCCTCGCCACCGGGGACGGAGCGGCGGCCGAGGCGGCCATGCGCCAGCTTCTGACCGTCCACCCCGAGGTGGAGCGCGTGGTGCCCGCCCCGCGCGAGCACTGACCGCGTTCCGCCGGACCGGCGCGGGCCGGACACGCCAGACCCCTCCTATGGCAGTGGCCGGCCGGCGCGCCGCCACCCCGGACCCCGTGGAATCCGTCGCGATCCCACGGGGTCCGACGGTGCGATGAGAGGCTGAGCCTTCCGGTGTGGCCGGGTCGGAGCGCTCAGGCGACCCTTCTTATTCGTATCTGACCGGTTTTGAACGCTTACGGGGTGTGACTCGGGCCACGCGGATTGGGCGTAACGCTCGTGGGAACAACGCGATGACCTAAGAGGTGACAGCCGCGGAGGGAATACGGACGCCGTTCACGGCGCTGTGCAACTCCCCGGCCTCCGCCCGCGCCGTCGGCCCATTCCAAGCCGGCGGTCGGCCCCTGTCCGCCGTGGACGGGGCCGGAAGCCGTTTTCCAACGTTCCGAGAGGTTGTTCGTGTCGGCCAGCACATCCCGTACGCTCCCGCCGGAGATCGCCGAGTCCGTCTCTGTCATGGCGCTCATTGAGCGGGGAAAGGCTGAGGGGCAGATCGCCGGCGACGACGTGCGTCGGGCCTTCGAAGCTGACCAGATTCCGGCCACTCAGTGGAAGAACGTACTGCGCAGCCTCAACCAGATCCTCGAGGAAGAGGGTGTGACGCTGATGGTCAGTGCCGCGGAGCCCAAGCGCACCCGTAAGAGCGTCGCAGCGAAGAGTCCCGCCAAGCGGACCGCCACCAAGACGGTCGCGGCGAAGCCGGTGACCAGCAGGAAGGCCACGGCGCCCGCCGCCCCGGCCGCGCCTGCCACCGAAACCGGCGCCGTCGCCGAGGAAGAGGCTCAGGCGCCGGCCAAGAAGGCGGCTGCCAAGAAGACGACCGCGAAGAAGGCGGCCGCCAAGAAGACGACCGCCAAGAAGGCGGCGGCCAAGAAGACCACCGCCAAGAAGGACGACGCCGAGCTTCTCGAGGACGAGGCGATCGAGGAGCCGAAGGCCGCGACGGAGGAGCCCGAGGGCACCGAGAACGCGGGCTTCGTGCTGTCCGACGACGACGAGGACGACGCTCCCGCCCAGCAGGTCGCGGCGGCCGGCGCCACCGCCGACCCGGTCAAGGACTACCTCAAGCAGATCGGCAAGGTCCCCCTGCTCAACGCCGAGCAGGAGGTCGAGCTCGCCAAGCGCATCGAGGCGGGTCTGTTCGCCGAGGACAAGCTGGCGAACTCCGACAAGCTCGCCCCCAAGCTCAAGCGCGAGCTGGAGATCATCGCCGAGGACGGCCGCCGCGCCAAGAACCACCTCCTGGAGGCCAACCTCCGCCTGGTGGTCTCCCTGGCCAAGCGCTACACCGGCCGCGGCATGCTCTTCCTGGACCTCATCCAGGAGGGCAACCTCGGTCTGATCCGCGCGGTGGAGAAGTTCGACTACACCAAGGGCTACAAGTTCTCCACGTACGCCACCTGGTGGATCCGTCAGGCGATCACCCGCGCGATGGCCGACCAGGCCCGCACCATCCGCATCCCGGTGCACATGGTCGAGGTCATCAACAAGCTCGCGCGTGTGCAGCGCCAGATGCTCCAGGACCTGGGCCGCGAGCCCACCCCGGAGGAGCTGGCCAAGGAACTCGACATGACCCCGGAGAAGGTCATCGAGGTCCAGAAGTACGGCCGCGAGCCCATCTCCCTGCACACCCCGCTGGGCGAGGACGGCGACAGCGAGTTCGGTGACCTCATCGAGGACTCCGAGGCGGTCGTCCCGGCCGACGCGGTCAGCTTCACGCTGCTGCAGGAGCAGCTGCACTCCGTCCTCGACACCCTGTCCGAGCGCGAGGCGGGCGTCGTGTCCATGCGCTTCGGTCTCACCGACGGTCAGCCGAAGACCCTCGACGAGATCGGCAAGGTGTACGGCGTCACGCGTGAGCGGATCCGTCAGATCGAGTCGAAGACGATGTCGAAGCTGCGTCACCCGTCGCGCTCCCAGGTGCTGCGCGACTACCTCGACTAGATCGCGATCGCAGAGCGACAAGGCCCGGTTCCACCAGGCTTCCGTTCTAGTGGTCGTCGCAACACCCCAGTTCAGGGGATGCGATGGACTTCAAGATCCGGGAGTTGCGGACCGTAGCTCAGGGACGCAAGAAGCTGCTGCGTGAGCGGGAGGCATACTTCCAGCTCATGCAGCAGGGCCTGAGCAACAACGAGGCATGCCAGATCGTCGGCATCAACCCGAAGACCGGCCGACGATGGCGCAACGGGCGCAGCGCCGACCGCAAGCAGAAGGCGGCACCGCCGGTCCGACCGGCGGTGCCGCCTTCTGGCGCATCCCGGTACCTGTGCGACGACGACCGGATCTACATCGCCGACCGGCTGCGGGAGAAGGCCACGATCCGGTCGATCGCCGCTGAACTGGGCCGTAGCCCGTCCACCATCAGCAGGGAGATACGCCGGAACCGGACTGTGGGGACCCGCGGTCAGTGGCACTACCGTCCGCACGCCGCCCAGGCCCGGGCCGATGCACGCCGCCCCCGCCCCAAGCCCGGGAAGATCGGCCAGAACCCCGAACTGCGTGCCTTCGTACAGAACCATCTGGACCTACGGTGGAGCCCTGAGCAGATCTGCCAGGCCCTGCGCGCCCGCTTCCCCGACCGGCCGGAGATGCACGTGGTCCACGAGACCGTCTACCAGGCCCTCTACGTCCAGGGCCGGGGCGAACTACGCCGCGAACTCGCCAAGGCACTGCGAACCGGACGGGTCCGGCGCAAGCCCCGGCGGCAGGCTCAGCAGCGCCAGTCCCGCTTCCGCGACCCCATGGTGATGATCAGCGAACGGCCCGCAGAGGCCGAGGACCGGGCGGTGCCCGGCCACTGGGAGGGCGACCTGATCATCGGCAGGGACGGCGCCTCCGCCATCGGCACCCTCGTCGAACGCTCCACCCGCTACGTCCTGCTGCTGCACCTGCCGAACGGCCGGGGCACGGAGCGGGTCCGCGACGCCCTGGTCGAGACGGTCCAGACGCTGCCGGCCCACCTGAAGCGGTCCCTGACCTGGGACCAGGGCAGCGAGATGGGACGCCACCGCGAGTTCACCGTCGCGACCGACATCCCGGTCTACTTCTGCGATCCGGCCAGTCCTTGGCAGCGCGGCTCGAACGAGAACACGAACGGCCTGCTGCGGCAGTACTTCCCCAAAGGCACCGACCTGTCCGTCCACGCCCGTGAGCACCTGGCCGCCGTCGCCGCCGAACTCAACAGCCGCCCACGCAAAACGCTCGGCTGGGAAACCCCAGCCGAGCGCCTGCATAAACTGCTCACGGCCTGATCAACACGACCACGTGTTGCAACGACCCCTAGAAAGCGCCAGGTGGGGAACCGGGCCTTCGCCTTGCACAGCGGGTGCGCGCCGGGTCGGGCTGGATCACTCTGGGTGTTCCATCACCACCAGGAGTGAGGAGCCTGCATGCGTCGCCTCTTTGCCCGGGCGCTGGCCCGGCCGCTGGTCCTGGCGGCCGCGGCGACCGCGATACCGCTCGCGTCCGCCGCGCCCGCATCCGCCGACAGCATCGTCGTCGGGGGCTTTCCGGTCGAAGTGTCCGACAGCCCGTGGACCGTCGCCCTGTCCAGTCGTGACCGGTTCGGAGGTACGCGGGCGGGACAATTCTGCGGGGGAGTGGCCGTCGGCCGCACCACCGTCCTCACGGCGGCCCACTGCCTGGCCGAGGAGGTTCTCGGCTCGCCGCCCGAGCAGGTGCGTGACCTGAGAATCATCGCCGGCCGCACCGACCTGCTCTCCGATGAGGGCCGGGAGATCCCCGTCCGCGACGTCTGGGTGAACCCGGCGCACGACGCCGTCAGCAATGCCGGCGACTTCGCGGTGCTCACTCTGTCGGAAGCCCTGCCCGCCGGCTCCGCCATAGGGATGGCGGCCGAGGGCGATCCCGCCTACGGGCCCGACACGGGCGCACTCGTCTACGGATGGGGCGACACGTCGGGAGCCGGGGACTACGCCAACAGCCTGCGGGCGGCGCGCGTACGGGTGCTGCCCGACGCGGCGTGCGAGCGGGCGTACCCGGGGAGCGACGACGGACGCTATCTCGCGGGCACCATGCTCTGCGCCGGTGAGGAAGCCGGCGGCCGCGACGCCTGCCAGGGGGACAGCGGTGGACCGCTGGTCGCCCAGGGGAGACTCATCGGACTCGTGTCCTGGGGGAGCGGCTGCGGGCGCCCGGGCAGCCCCGGGGTGTACACACGCGTCTCCGCCGTCCTGCGGACGCTGGGGTGGGACAACCCAGCCGCGCGGCAGTCAGAGGGGGCCTGACAGCCTTCCGAAGCCCGCCGGGCACGCGCACGGGCGGCCACCCCTCGGCTGGAGGGGCGGCCGCCCGTTGACCGGCTTGTGCCGGGTCGGCTCGTCGTCGGGCGCGTCGCGTCAGCGCTCTTCCTCGGAGGAGGATCCCGGAACGGCGGTGAGCCGCTCCGTCTCGTCCTGTATCTCAGCGGCGATCTTCTTGAGTTCCGGCTCGAACTTGCGCCCGTGGTGGGCGCAGAAGAGCAGTTCTCCGCCGCTCAGCAGGACGACGCGCAGGTATGCCTGGGCGCCGCAGCGGTCGCAGCGATCAGCGGCCGTCAGCGGGCTTGCGGAAGTCAGAACAGTAGTCACGTCGCCTCTTCTCTAGCTCGACGAGCTGTCGTACCAGGGTCAACATCCAACCAGCCCCAAAACGTTCCCGCTCGTGGCTATTCCTCGAAAAAAATTTCCGAGGTGGCCGGCTGTTGCCGGTTGGCGGCGAATGTGCCGTATTGCGTGTCTGTGTGTCGTACGGGTTCGCGCAGTCGGTCAGTGTCGGTCCCGCCGGCTGGGTTGCCGGTTTGTTCATGAGGACGTGCCCGGAGCCTAAATGGTTCATGCCTCGATGGGAACGTGATGTGTACTTCACCCCATCGAGGGATCGAACAAGCATGCGACGCTGGACTAGGGTGAGTCTTCGACGAGGGTGGCGTTACAACGGCTCTACCAGGCCTCGGTACCCTCTGACCGGTGAACCGAGCCGCGCCCTTACCCAGCGGGGCCCCATCTGAAATTCAGCGAGGAGCGAACCGCGTGACCGCCGAGACATCCGTGCCGTCCACTGCGCTGCTGGCAGGAGCAGACCGGGACGGATCCAATTACACCGCGCGGCACCTGCTCGTCCTCGAGGGTCTCGAGGCCGTGCGCAAGCGTCCGGGCATGTACATCGGATCGACCGACAGCCGTGGCCTGATGCACTGCCTGTGGGAGATCATCGACAACTCCGTCGACGAGGCCCTCGGTGGCTACTGCGACCACATCGAGGTGATCCTCCACGACGACGCGTCGGTGGAGGTCCGGGACAACGGCCGGGGCATCCCGGTCGACGTCGAGCCGAAGACCGGCCTGTCCGGCGTCGAGGTCGTCATGACCAAGCTGCACGCCGGAGGCAAGTTCGGCGGCGGCTCCTACGCCGCCTCCGGCGGTCTGCACGGCGTCGGCGCCTCCGTGGTGAACGCCCTGTCCAGCCGGCTGGACATCGAGGTGGACCGCGGCGGGTACACGCACGCCATCAGCTTCCGCCGCGGTGTCCCCGGCGCGTTCACGGGGGCGGGCCCGGAGGCCAAGTTCGAGGCCGGGAGCGGACTGCGCAAGGCCAAGAAGAAGATGCCCAAGACCCGCACCGGCACGCGCGTGCGGTACTGGGCCGACCGGCAGATCTTCCTGAAGGACGCCAAGCTCTCCCTGGACCACCTGCACCAGCGGGCCCGCCAGACCGCCTTCCTGGTCCCGGGGCTGACCATCGTCGTCCGGGACGAGTTCGGCCTCGGCGACGGCGGCAGCAAGGGCGAGGAGTCCTTCCGCTTCGACGGCGGCATCAGCGAGTTCTGCGAGTTCCTGGCCAGTGACAGGCCCGTCTGCGACGTCCTCCGCTTCAGTGGGCAGGGCAGTTTCAAGGAGACGGTCCCCGTCCTCGACGAGCACGGCCAGATGACACCCACCGAGGTCACGCGCGAGCTCGGCGTCGACGTCGCGATGCGCTGGGGCACCGGGTACGACACCACGCTCAAGTCGTTCGTCAACATCATCGCCACGCCCAAGGGCGGCACCCACGTCGCCGGCTTCGAGCAGGCGGTGGCCAGGACGATGAACGAGGCGCTGCGGACCAAGAAGCTGCTGCGGGTGGCCGAGGACGACATCGTCAAGGACGACGCCCTGGAGGGCCTCACGGCGGTCGTGACGGTCCGGCTCGCCGAGCCCCAGTTCGAGGGGCAGACCAAGGAGGTCCTCGGCACCTCGGCGGCCCGCCGCATCGTGAACAACGTCATCAGCAAGGAACTGAAGGCGTTCCTGACCTCCACCAAGCGCGACGCGGCCCAGCAGGCCCGCGTGGTCATGGAGAAGGCCGTCGCCGCGGCCCGCACCCGCATCGCGGCCCGCCAGCACAAGGACGCCCAGCGCCGCAAGACGGCCCTGGAGTCGTCCTCGCTGCCCGCGAAGCTCGCCGACTGCCGCAGCGACGACGTCGACCGCAGCGAGCTGTTCATCGTCGAGGGAGACTCCGCGCTGGGCACGGCGAAGCTCGCCCGGAACTCCGAGTTCCAGGCGCTGCTGCCGATCCGCGGCAAGATCCTCAACGTCCAGAAGTCGTCCGTGACCGACATGCTGAAGAACGCCGAGTGCGGCGCGATCATCCAGGTCATAGGAGCCGGTTCGGGCCGTACCTTCGACATCGACGCGGCCCGCTACGGCAAGATCATCATGATGACCGACGCCGATGTGGACGGCTCCCACATCCGCACCCTCCTGCTGACCCTGTTCCACCGCTACATGCGGCCCATGGTCGAAGCGGGCCGGGTCTTCGCCGCGGTGCCCCCGCTGCACCGCATCGAGCTCATCCAGCCCAAGAAGGGCCAGGACAAGTACGTCTACACGTACTCGGACCGGGAGCTGCGCGACAAGCTCATGGAGTTCCAGAGCAAGGGCGTCCGGTACAAGGACTCCATCCAGCGCTACAAGGGCCTGGGCGAGATGGACGCCGACCAGCTGGCGGAGACGACGATGGACCCGCGGCGCCGTACCCTGCGCCGGATCAACCTCACCGATCTGGAATCCGCGGAGCAGGTCTTCGACCTGCTCATGGGCAACGACGTCGCTCCCCGCAAGGAGTTCATCTCCAGCTCGGCGGCGACGCTGGACCGGTCGCGCATCGACGCGTGACCGTGCGTGACGCGTGCCTCCTGAGCCGTGGATCAGGAGGCGCGGTCACCTGATGGGGTGAAGTGCCGAGGGAAGAAGAGTCGGGGATCTTCCCGTTCTGTCCATCCTTGGGCATGCAGTCAAGCAACGACCCGTCCTGCGCCGAGGCGTCCGGGAGCCCGGGCTACGACGACCCGTGGTACGACGCCCTCGCCTCCGGCTGGGGCGAGTCGGCCGGCGCCGGTGCCCCCGAGCCGGTGGCGGTGCCGCCGATGCGCGCGGAACCGGCCCCGGCGCCGCCGCGGGACGCGGCCGACGTCTACCTGGAGGTGCAGCGCAGCGCGGCCTTCCAGGAGGTCCGCAGCCGCTACCGGCGGTTCGTGGTGCCGGCGGTGGCCGCCTTCTTCGCCTGGTACATCGCGTACGTGGTGACCGCCACCACGGCGCCCGAGCTGATGGCCCGGCCGGTGGCGGGGGCGGTCAACGTGGCGATGCTCGCCGGGCTCGGCCAGTTCCTCACCACCTTCCTGCTCACCTGGGCGTACGCCCGGCACGCGAGGCTGCGCCGAGACCGGGCCGCGCTCGAACTGCGCTGGGACACCCAGGAACTGACACGCGGTGTGCGGGGCGATGCGTCGTGACCGGTGACCACCAGACGCTGGCGCTGCTGCTGTTCAGCACGTTCGTCGCCGTCACACTGGGGATCACGACGTGGGTGAGCCGTCACCGGCACGGCTCGGCGGAGGAGTTCTACGCGGGCGGCCGCTTGTTCTCCCCGATGGAGAATGGTTTTGCCATCGCCGGCGACTACATGTCGGCGGCCTCCTTCCTCGGCATCTCAGGAGTCATCGCGCTCTACGGCTACGACGGGATGCTCTACTCGGTGGGCTTCCTGGTCGCCTGGCTCGTCGTGCTGTTCCTCGTCGCGGAACTGGTGCGCAACTGCGGGAGGTTCACCCTCGCGGACGTCGTGGCGGCACGGATGCGCGAGCGGCCGGTCCGGATCGCCGCCGGAACGTCCTCCGTCACCGTGTCCGTCATGTACCTGGTGGCACAGATGGTGGGCGCCGGCAGCCTGGTCGCCCTGCTGCTCGGCGGCACGAGCGAGGCGGCGCGCACCTGGACCGTCATCGGCGTCGGCGCCCTGATGGTGATCTACGTGTCGCTGGGCGGGATGCGGGCCACCACCTGGATCCAGATCGTGAAGGCGGTGCTGCTGCTCGGCGGCACCGTGGCCCTGACCACGCTGGTGCTGGTGCGCTTCCACGGCGACGTCGACCGGCTGCTGCGCACGGCGGCCGAGCGCAGTGGCCACGGCGAGGCGTTCCTCGCACCCGGACTGGCGTACGGCGGGGACTGGACCTCGCGCTTCGACTTCATCAGCCTGGGACTCGCCCTGGTGCTGGGCACGGCGGGGCTGCCGCACATCCTGTCCCGCTTCTACACGGTGCCCACCGCCCGGGCCGCGAGGCGGTCGGTCGTCTGGTCGATCGGTCTCATCGGAGGCTTCTACCTGATGACGATCGTGCTCGGCTTCGGCGCGGCGGCCCTGGTCGGCCCCGACGCGGTACGGGCCTCGAACGCCGCCGGGAACACGGCCGTCCCCCTGCTCGCCCTCGACCTGGGCGGCGGCGCGGGATCCACCGGGGGCACGGTGCTGTTCGCGGTCGTGGCCGCCGTCGCCTTCGCCACCATCCTCGCGGTGGTCGCGGGCATCACCCTGGCCTCCTCGGCGTCCGTGGCCCACGACCTGTACGCGTCCCTGCGGCGCCGGAACGCCGAGCCGCGCAGCGAGGTCGCCGTGGCACGTGTCGCCGCCGTCGCCATCGGCGCGGTCGCGATCGCGCTCGGCCTGCTCGCCCGGGACCTCAACGTCGCGTTCCTGGTGGGCCTCGCCTTCGCCGTCGCCGCGTCCGCAAACCTGCCGGTGCTGCTCTACTCGCTGTTCTGGCGCGGCTTCACCACGCGCGGCGCCGTATGGGCCGTCTACGGCGGCCTCGTCCCCGCCGTGGTGCTGGTCCTGCTGTCGCCCGTGGTGTCGGGCAGCCCGCAGTCGCTGTTCCCGGGCGTCGACTTCCAGTACTTCCCGTTGCAGAACCCCGGTCTCGTGTCGATCCCGCTGGGCTTCCTGGCCGGGTGGATCGGCACGGTCACCTCAGCCGAGGTCCCGGACGAGGCCAGGCACGCCGAGACCGAGGTGCGGTCACTGACCGGGGCGGGGGCCGTGTAGGAGACGGCGGTACTGTCTTGCCTCAGGCGCGGGTCGCCCACACGTAACGGTGCTCCGGGCGGCCCGCGTCGCCGTACTTGAGGGTCAGCCTGGCCCGCCCGGTACGCTCCAGAAGCTTCAGATAGCGCTGGGCGGTCTGTCGGCTCACTCCGGTCCGTTCGGCGATCTCCTGGGCGGAGAGCGCACCGTCGGCCTTCATCAGGCACTGGCGCACCAGCTCGGCGGTGGTGGGGGAGTGCCCCTTGGGCAGTCCCGGCTCCGACGGCGCCGACAGCGCGCCGAAGATCCGGTCCACCTCCGCCTGCTCCGCCTCGCCTCCGCCGTCGAGCGTGCGCCGCAGTTCCGCGTACGCCTCCAGCTTGGCGCGCAGCCCCGCGAAGGAGAACGGCTTGACCAGGTACTGCAGCGCACCGTGCCGCATCGCCGCCTGGACGGTCGCCACGTCCCGCGCCGCCGTCACCATGATCACGTCGGTCTGGTGGCCGCGGCGCCGCATCTCCTGGACGACCTCCAGGCCGGTGCGGTCGGGCAGGTAGTGATCCAGCAGGATCAGGTCCACGCGGGGCAGTGTCTCCACGCCCCGCAGGGCCTCCAGCGCGTTGTGCGCCTGCCCGGCGACGTGGAAGCCCGGTACCTTCTCGACGTAGGCGGCGTTGACCCGCGCGACCCGCGTGTCGTCGTCCACGACCAGGACCTCGATCATCGGGACTCCTCCTTGGCAGCGGTGTTCACGTGGGCGGCGACGGCAGGGGCGGCGGGGGCGGGCCCGCCGTCCGGCTGGGCCGGGAGCGGTTCGACCGGGTCCCGTTCCGTCAGGGCTTCGGGCAGTACGACGACGAACTCCGCGCCACCGCCGTGCGCCTCGCCGACGGTGGCACTGCCGCCCTGGCGCTCGGCGAGCCTGCGCACCAGCGACAACCCGATGCCCCGCTGCCGGTGTGCCGGCGGCTCCTTGGTGGACCAGCCCGTCGTGAACACGAGCTCGCGGTGTTCCGCGGGGATGCCGGGCCCGGTGTCGCGCACCCGGAGCGTGGCCGCGCGTCCCCGCGCTCGCAACTCGACCTCCACGCGCGCGTGCGGCGTACCCGCGACGGCGTCGAGCGCGTTGTCGACCAGGTTGCCGACGATGGTGACGAGCCCCCGGGAGTCGACCAGGCGGTCCGGCAGTCGCGTCCGCTCCGACACCCACAGGGCGACCCCGCGTTCGGTCGCCACGGTCGCCTTGCCGACCAGCAGCGCGGCGAGGAGCGGGTCCTCGATGCGCTCAGTGATCTGCTCGGCGGTGACCCGGTGATCGCCCACCACCTCGCCGATGAACTCCACGGCGTCGTCGTACATCTCCAGTTCCAGCAGTCCCAGCAGGGTGTGCATGCGGTTGGCGTGCTCGTGGTCCTGCGCGCGCAGGGCGTCGATCAGGCCGCGCGTCGAGTCCAGCTCCCGTCCGAGCTGTTCCAGCTCGGTGCGGTCGCGCAGGGTGGCGACGGCGCCCCCGTCGTCGGTCGGCATCCGGTTGGCGACGAGAACCCGCTGGCCGCGCACGGTCAGCAGGTCGGTCCCGGTCACCCGGCCGGCCAGGACGTCGGCTGTGCGTCCGGCGCCCAGCGCCTCGTCGGGGGAGTGGCCGACGGCCTCCCCGCCGATGCCCAGCAGGCGCTGCGCCTCGTCGTTGAGCAGGCGCACCCTGCCGCCGCGGTCCAGGGCGACGACGCCCTCCCGGATGCCGTGCAGCATCGCCTCGCGCTCCGCCAGCAGCCCCGCGATGTCCGAGAAGGCCAGGTCCCGCGTCTGCCGCTGCACCCGGCGGGAGATGAGCCAGGCGGCCAGCGCGCCGACGGCCAGGGCGCCGCCGGCGTACGCGAACAGCCCGGGGATGGCGTGGATCAGCCGCGCCCGGACACTGTCGTACGCGATACCCACCGACACCGCGCCGACGATGTCGCCCTCGCCGTCGCGCAGCGGCACCTTGCCGCGCGCGGAGCGGCCCAGTGTGCCGTCGTCGATCTCCATGACCTCGCGTCCGGCCAGGGCCTGCCCCGGATCGGTGGAGACGACCTCGCCGACCCGCTCCGGATCGGTGTGCGACCAGCGCACGCCCCGCCGGTCCATCACGACGACGTACTCCGCCCCCGTGGCCTCACGGATCCGCTCCGACTCCCGCTGCACCGGGCCGCTCGCGGTCGGCGCGGTGTCGCGCAGGTCCCGGACGATCTGGGGCTGCTGTGCGGTGGTCTGCGCGATCGCGAGGGCCCGGCGCATCGCCTGGTCGTCCAGCTGGTCGCCGAGCGGCGCCAGGAACAGGCCGGTCGCGAGCACGGCGACCCCCGCGGCGATCGCCAGCTGCATCAGCAGCACCTGCGAGAACACCCGCCGGGGCAGGCCGAGGCGCAGGCGGCGGGCGGGGGGAGCGGAACTCATACCCATGACGGTACGTGGGCGTGGCGACGTGCCGTAGAGGGGTGTGGCGCGGATCTCCCGAGCGCCTGACGTGCGTGTCCCGGCAGGGCGCACCGGGTCGGCCGGTGCCTCACGCTCCGGCCCGGCCGTCAGCTCGCGAGCGCCGCCGTCACCGCCAGTTCGCGTACCGCCGTGACCTCCATCCGCGCGGGCGAGCCCAGCACCGACGCCGCGCAGCTCTCCGGACGCGGCGGTGCCGCCGCACTCTGCACGACGGTGACCCGCCAGTGCCGTCCGTCGGTGTGGGCCACGGTCACCTCCCAGCGGGGGGCCGCACCGTCCGTCCGCACGACGTCCAGTGCCTGCGCCGCGTCCTCGTCGACGGCCGCGCGCACGGCCAGCTCGGCGGCCTGCCCCGGACGCTCCCACGCGGAGTTCCCACGGCAGTCCTCGACCACGATCCGTCCCTGGCGCGCACTGTGCAGGACCTCCTTGACCGCGTGACCCTGGACCCGCCCGTAGGCGTAGCCGTGCGGCAGCACCAGTACGGTCGGCGAGAAGCGGTGACCACCCAGATGGGTGACCTCCCAGACGTCCCCGTCACCGGAAGCGGCGAGTTCCGCCGCGAGCGGCCGGCCGAGGAGTGCGCAGCACCGGTCGCGTTTGCCGTTGGTGCAGACGAGGGCGAGCGGATCGCCCAGGTGGGGAGCGCCGTCGAGCACCGAGTCGAAGGCGCGGCGGTCACCCTTGCCGAGCGCGGCGAGATCGAGGTCGAGCAGCCGGCGTGGGTCGGTGAGCGTGGTGCCGTGCAACCACACGTTCCCGGGCACGGTGTGGGCCGCGTACACCCGGCGTTCGGAAAGGGTGTGGCGGTCCGCGTGGCGTCCGGGCCTGCGGATGAGCGCGACGCGTACGCCCGTGCCCTTCACGGCCGCCTCCAGGGCGCGCCCCAGCGCGGGATCCAGGTGGCTCGACGTCAGCGCCTTGGCGCCCCACGGGCCGGGCTGCTCCAGCAGCAGCCAGGTCCTCGCGACGGGCGCGGTGCCCGCGACGGGTTCGTCGAGGTTCCGGGAGACGGATGAGCACGTACTCACAGAGGTGAGCCTAACCTGACTTGCGCCGCCGCGACTTCCAGCCGCGCTCGGCACTACTCCGGCAGTGGCTGAGGCGGCCGGGGCCCCGAGTAGAGCCCGCTCGGCCGCATGCGCAGCGGCCGCTCCCCGTACTCCTCCAGCGCGTGGGCGATCCAGCCCGCCGTCCGGGCGACGGCGAAGATCGTCTCGGCGGCGGTGGAGGACATGCCGCAGGACGAGGTGAGCACTCCGAGCGCCAGATCGACGTTGGCGTGCAGCGGGGTGTGGCGGGCGGCGGTCGCCTGGACGTCGCGGGCCGCCGCCAGGGCGGGGGCCGCCCGGGGGATGTCCTCCAGGAGGGCGAAGAGCGCACGCGCGCGTGGGTCCTCGCCGGGATACAGGCGGTGACCCAGTCCGGGGACGCGGCGACCCGCCCTCAGCTCCTCGGCGACCACCGGCGCAGCGCTGCCCCGGTCGAGCACCTCCAGCAGCAGCCGGTGGGCGAGTCCGCCCGCCGCGCCGTGCAGCGGACCCTCGATCACGCCGAGGCCCGCGGACACGGCCGCGTAGGCGTGCGCCCGGGCCGACGCGGCCACGCGCACGGCGAGCGTGGAGGCGGCCAGGTCGTGGTCGACGAGCAGCGCGAGCGCCGTGTCGAGAGCACGCAGCGACGCCTCGTCCGCGGGGAGTCCGCTGAGCCGCGTCCACAGGCGGTGGGCGAGCGGGCCCCGGTCGTGCCCGGCGTGCCGCACCGGGGGAAGGGCGGCGACGAGGGTGGGGACGAGGGTGCGCGCGGTGCCCAGCACGGCTTCCTCGGACAGGTCGAAGCGGAGCGGGTCCGCGGCCGCCGCGGCGACGACGGCGACGCGCAGGCGGTCGGCGGGCCCCGCGTGTTCGGGCAGGGCGTCGACGGCTCGCCGGGCGGCTGCCATGGAGGCCTCGGGCGCGGTGAACTCGATGCCGGGTCGCATCCGGCCCGTCCACAGCCACTCGGCGACCTCCTCGTAGCTGTGGCGCGCGGCCAGTTCCACCGCGTCGACGCCCCGGAAGTAGAACCGGTCCTTCTCGATGAGCGTGATGCGCGTGCGGACGGCAGGCTCCTGGCCGGGGGCGGGGGCCGTGCCGCTTTCGCGCCGGTGGCGGCGGGCGAGCGCCCGCACCTCCCCGGCGTCGAACGTGCTGCCCCGGCCCCCGGGCGTGCGCCGGCTGCCGAGCAGGCCGCGGCTGACGTACGCGTAGACGGTCTCGGGTTTCACCCCTAGCAGTTCGGCCGCCTCCCTGGTGGTCAGGCGGTGCTCGCCGTCGGCGGGGCGGCCGGGTTCGTGATCGCGCATGGGGGTCACCGTATCGACTCCGGGGGATGGACTTGACCCGTACATTGATTTAATCAATGTTGACAGACTTTACATCAACTATGGACAGTGGAACTCAAGTCCAGGGAGGTAATCGTGACCGTGAACAGAACCGCATCCGCCGCTCCGCTCGTGGAGGTGCCGCGAGGGCTCGCGGGTGTCGTGGTGGCCGACACCGAGGTCGGTGATGTGCGAGGGCGGGAGGGGTTCTACCACTACCGCCAGTACTCGGCCGTCGAGCTCGCCGAGCGCAGGTCTTTCGAGGACGTCTGGCATCTCCTGGTCCACGGCGCGCTGCCGGACGCGCGGCGCGGCGCCGCGTTCGCCGCCGAGACCGCGGCACTGCGGCGGCTCCCCGGGACGGTGCGCTCGGCACTGCCCGCCATCGCGGCCGCCGGCGGGCGCTCCGGCCCGCTCGCCGGAATGCGCACTGCCCTGTCGCTGCTGGGCGCGGCCCAGGGCTTCGGGCCCGTCTACGACCTGCCGGCCGAGCGGCGCCGCCAAGACACGCTGCTGGCCGCCGCGGCCGTACCGACGCTGCTCACCGCGCTGTACCGGCTGGGACGCGGGCTCGAGCCGGTGGAGCCCCGTGAGGACCTTCCCTATGCCGCCAACTACCTCTACATGCTGACCGGTTCGGAGCCGGACCAGGAGCGCGCACGGGCGATCGAGCAGTACTTGATCTCCACCATTGACCACGGATTCAACGCGTCAACCTTCACCGCGCGGGTCATCGCTTCGACGGGGGCGGACGTCGCGGCCTGCCTGGCAGGCGCGGTGGCGGCCTTGTCCGGACCGCTTCACGGCGGGGCGCCCAGCCGTGCGCTGGACACCCTGGACGCGATCGGCACGCCCGACCGCATCGACTCCTGGATCCGCGAGCGGGTGCTCGCCGGCGACCGCATCATGGGCTTCGGTCACGCGGTCTACCGCACGGAGGATCCACGCTCGCGGATGCTCCGTGGGGTGGCGCGGCGGTTCGGAGGCCCGCGCGTGGAGTTCGCCGTCGAGGTGGAGCGACAGGTCGAGGCGATCCTCGCGGAGCTGAAACCGGGGCGCGAGCTGCACACGAACGTCGAGTTCTACGCGGGCGTGGTCATGGAACTGTGCGGTCTGCCGCGCGAGATGTTCACGCCGACCTTCGCGGCGGCGCGGGTGGTGGGCTGGAGCGCGAACATCCTGGAACAGGCGCGGGACTCGAAGATCATCCGCCCTGCGGCACGGTATGTGGGGCCGGGCGCGCCGGTCGGGGTGCCCGCGGCAGGCTGAGCATACGAGCGGCCTGGTGCCGTTCGGGCGCCAGGCCTCAGCGGAGGGGCGTCGAGCGGGGGCGGGGTTCCGCACTGCTCGGCGATGGGGCTTCCGGCACGGGCGGCGGTGGACACGGCCGGAGACGTGGGCGGTTCAGGCGTCGGGGATGTCGGCCTTGGCGCGGATCAGGGTTTCCCGGCTGATGACCACGATGCGTTCGTAGTCCGCGCGAGAGGCATCGGCGGGGAGCTCACGTTCCAGCGCCTCGGTGGCCTCCGTGCCGATCACGGCGAAGTTGCCGTCACTCAGCTCGAAGAGATCCGGGCAATTGGCTCCCGAGGTGCTGCCACGCGAGCTTGGAGGCACACCGATGCGGCGCACGATTTTCAAGGGGTACCGGTCCTTACGCAGACTGGGCACACTGTCGGCAGCACGTTACTGGAAGTTCAAGGCGTGGGAGGCGTCCCCACCACCCACCACTCGTCCGTGTCGGCCTCGTCCAGATCCTTGATGAGGCCGTCCACCATCGCGCCGATCCGGGTCTCGTCGGCGGACGCCTTCAGTGTCGCGCGCTGCGCCTTCGACGCTTCCCAGTACTCCCGCATCAGCGGTGTCTGGAAGATCTCACGCAGACGTCCGAACAGCTCCTCGTGGTCCATCAGGCCCGCCTCGTAGACGTGGAAGAGGTTGACGTACCACGCGTTGGCGTAGAAGAACTGGCGCCGCTTCTCGGCGGGAATGTCCTTGTCGTAGGTGTCGATCACCGCGGCCAGGGACGGGTCGTCGATCGCCCGCGCGAGCAGTTCCCAGTGCATGCGCTGCTGGTGGGCCAGCGCCCGGCGCCGGGTGGCCAGTTCTTCCAGTTCCAGCCGCTTCACTTCGAGGCGCTGTGCCTCCAGCCGCCGCTGCCGCGCGGCCAACGCCACTCCGGCCGTGGCGAACAGCATGCCCGCCGCGGCGGAGCCGAACCTCCCCGTGATCTTCTTCCGTGTGACCATGTCAACCCCCGAATCAGGCGACCGCCCGCCGGTCGTCGAGTGCGGGTCGGCTGACGGGGACCGGCGAGCGATGGGCGGCGCTTGCCGCCTCCGGAGTGCCGAGCTGCGCTGATCGGCGGGGAGGCGGAGAGGAGGCGCACGGAGGGAAGCGAGGGTCGCACACTCCGGCGCCTTGTCCAGACGTCTGCCCAGCGAGTGGTGCTAACAATCGTTCACACCGCGTCGGCCGCGTCGGCTCGTATCCTGATCAGGCAATTCCGTACGTGGATGTACGCCTTGCCACGGGCCGGCGTACGCGTGGTGGAGAGAGAGGTCGCACGGTGGGGCAGCCCCCGACTCCGCAGCAGATCCCGGTCGTCGTACTCGCCGGATTCCTCGGCTCCGGGAAAACCACGCTCCTCAACCACCTCCTGCACCGCAGCGGAGGCAGCCGTATCGGCGCCATCGTCAACGACTTCGGGTCGATCGAGATCGACGCGATGGCCGTGGCCGGCGCACTCGGCGACTCCACCGTGTCGCTCGGCAACGGCTGCCTGTGCTGTGCGGTCGACGCGACCGAACTCGACGGGTACCTGGAGCGGCTCGCACGGCCCGAGACCGGCATCGACGTGATCGTCATCGAGGCCAGCGGCCTCGCCGAGCCGCAGGAACTCGTGCGCATGCTGCTCGCCAGCGACCAGCCGGGCGTCGTCTACGGCGGGCTGGTCGAGGTCGTCGACGCCGCCGAGTTCGACGCCACGCGCGCGAAGCACCCCGAGATCGACCGGCACCTGGCCCTTGCCGACCTGGTCGTCGTCAACAAGACCGACCGGGCCCCGGACGCCGAACGCGTGCTCGCGCTCGTCCGCTCGCTCGCCGACCGCGCCGCCGTCGTGCCCGCGACCTACGGCCGCATCGATCCCGAGTTCCTCTACGACTGCCGTCCGAGCGAGGAGCGCGTAGGACAGCTGTCCTTCGACGACCTGCACGACCACTCCGCGCACGGCGCGTACGCCGAACACCTGCACGCCGCCTACGACACCCTGTCGTTCGTCTCCGACCTCCCGCTCGACCCGCGCGGACTCATGCGGTTCCTCGACAGCCGCCCCGAGGGCCTGTACCGGATCAAGGGCTACGTCGACTTCGGCCCGTACGACTCGCGCAACCGCTACGCCGTCCACGCCGTCGGACGCTTCCTGCGCTTCTACCCCGAGCCCTGGCCCCCCGGCGAGCCCCGCCGCACCCAGCTGGTGCTCATCGGCTCCGGCATCGACGCCCCTGCCCTCGGCAGACGACTCGACGCGTGCCGCAGGGGCGCCGACGCCCCACCCGCCGACGAGCACGGCATGTGGGGCGTCCTTCGCTACGTACTGGACCCCGAGGGGGCGGAGCAGAGCGGCGAGGAGCCGCCGCTCATGCCCTGATCACACCTGACCTCCTCGTCAGGCCGGACCCGCCACCACCGAAACCGTCTTCGGCAGCGACACGCCCGAGCCGTCGCGGCGCGGGTCGATCTCCGGGAGCTGGGCCGGGGAGCCGTTCTTCTGCGCGGCGAGCGCCGGGACGGCTCCGGCCCAGGCGAACGCCAGGCAGTCCTCGCCCTTCAGGAACCGCTGGCAGCGCACGCCACCCGTGGCGCGGCCCTTGCGCGGGTACTGGTCGAAGGGGGTGAGCTTGGCCGTGGTCTGGACGGAGTCGTCCAGCGTGCCGCGCGAACCGGCGACCGTGAAGACCACCGCGTCCGCGGCCGGGTCCACCGCCGTGAAGGAGATGACCTTCACGCCCTCGGCGAGCTTGACGCCCGCCACGCCGCCCGCCGGACGGCCCTGCGGACGGACCTGGGAGGCCTGGTAGCGCAGCAGTTGGGCGTCGTCGGTGATGAAGACCAGGTCCTCCTCGCCGGTGCGCAGCTCGGCGCCGCCGACGATCCGGTCGCCGTCCCTGAGGGTGATGACCTCCAGCTCGTCCTTGTGGGACGGATAGTCGGGCACCACTCGCTTGACCACGCCCTGTTCCGTGCCGATCGCCAGCCCCGGCGACGACTCGTCCAAGGTGGTCAGGCAGATGACCGTCTCGTCGTCCTCCAGGGACACGAACTCCGCGAGCGGCGCGCCGCCCGAGAGGTTCGGCGTCGGCATGGACTCAGGGAGCTGGGGCAGGTCCACCACGTTCACCCGCAGCAGCCGCCCGCCGGAGGTCACCACGCCCACCTCGCCGCGTGCCGTGGCGGGCACCGCCGAGACGATCAGGTCGTGCTTGACCCGCTTGGCCTTGGCGTCCGTGACCAGGGGCTCGTCGTTCACCGTGCGGGCGAGCAGACCGGTCGAGGACAGCAGCACCCGGCACGGGTCGTCCGCCACCTGGAGCGGAACGGCGGCGACCGGCGCCCCGGACGACTCCAGCAGGACCGTGCGGCGGTCGGTGCCGAACTTCTTGGCGACCGCGGCCAGTTCGGCCGAGACCAGCTTGCGCAGCTCCGCGTCCGAGTCGAGGATCCGGGTCAGCTCCTCGATCTCCGCGTTGAGCCGGTCCTTCTCGGCCTCCAGCTCGATGCGGTCGTACTTGGTGAGCCGGCGCAGCGGCGTGTCCAGGATGTACTGGGTCTGGACCTCGCTCAGCGAGAAGCGCTCCATCAGGCGCTGCTTGGCCTCGGCCGAGTTCTCGCTGGAGCGGATGAGACGGATGACCTCGTCGATGTCCACCAGCGCGACGAGCAGGCCCTCGACCAGGTGCAGACGGTCCCGGCGCTTGCCTCGGCGGAACTCGCTGCGGCGCCGCACCACGTTGAAGCGGTGGTCGAGGTAGACCTCCAGCAGCTCCCTGAGGCCCAGGGTGAGGGGCTGGCCGTCCACCAGGGCGACGTTGTTGATGCCGAAGGACTCCTCCATCGGCGTCAGCTTGTAGAGCTGTTCGAGGACCGCCTCGGGCACGAAGCCGTTCTTGATCTCGATGACCAGGCGCAGACCGTGCTCGCGGTCGGTGAGGTCCTTGACGTCCGCGATGCCCTGGAGCTTCTTCGAGCCGACCAGGTCCTTGATCTTCGCGATGACCTTCTCGGGGCCGACCGCGAAGGGCAGCTCGGTGACGACGAGGCCCTTGCGGCGGGCCGTGACGGTCTCCACGGACACCGTCGCGCGGATCTTGAACGTGCCGCGGCCGGTCTCGTAGGCGTCCCGGATGCCGGGCAGGCCGACGATCCGGCCGCCGGTGGGCAGGTCGGGGCCCGGCACGTGCTTCATCAGCGCGTCCAGGTCTGCGTTCGGGTACCGGATGAGGTGCCGGGCGGCCGCGATGACCTCGCGCAGGTTGTGCGGCGGCATGTTCGTGGCCATGCCGACCGCAATGCCGGAGGCGCCGTTGACCAGCAGGTTGGGGAAGGCGGCGGGCAGCGCCACCGGCTCCTGCTCCTGGCCGTCGTAGTTCGGGCCGAAGTCGACGGTGTCCTCGTCGATGGACTCCGTCATCAGGCCGGCGGCATCGGCCATCCGGCACTCGGTGTACCGCATGGCGGCCGGCGGGTCGTCGTTGCCCAGCGAGCCGAAGTTGCCGTGGCCGTCCACCAGGGGCACGCGCATCGAGAAGGACTGGGCCATGCGCACCAGGGCGTCGTAGATCGACGCGTCGCCGTGCGGGTGCAGCTTGCCCATGACCTCGCCGACGACGCGGGCGCACTTCACGTAACCGCGCTCGGGCCTGAGGCCCATCTCGTTCATCTGGTAGACGATGCGGCGGTGCACGGGCTTGAGGCCGTCCCGGGCGTCCGGCAGCGCACGGGAGTAGATGACCGAGTACGCGTACTCGAGGAAGGAGCCCTGCATCTCGTCGACGACGTCGATGTCGAGGATCTTCTCCTCGTACGAGTCGTCGGGCGGCGGGGTCTTCGTACTACGGCGGGCCATCGCTGCCGGCTCCTTGCTGAAGCGTGAACGGTGATCTGACGCGGTCCATTGTGGACCGCGGCACTGACAGCGACCGACCAGGACCCGTCACGGGCTGCCCGGCCCGGCGCTGCCCGCAGAGTACGCCCTCGTTCCGCACGCCCGTCCCCGGGCCGCCGACCCCGTTCTCGCTCTCGGCGTACGCGGTCCGGGAACTCCACCGGCCGCCCGCACGCTTGCATACAGTGGCAGGATCGGCAGGATCGGCGGAATTCCGCAGTTCCGACCAGTGTTTCCACCCGGCTGACTCCGCTCAGCATTCCGCGATCGAAGGGACGTACATGCCCATGGGTCACACGGCCACAGCCCAGGCAGACTCCGGCGGCCTGACAGCGACCGAGCACCGCCTGGCCAACGGCCTGCGCGTGGTGCTCTCCGAGGACCACCTGACCCCGGTCGCGGCGGTGTGCCTCTGGTACGACGTCGGTTCGCGCCACGAGGTCAAGGGACGTACCGGCCTGGCTCACCTTTTCGAGCACCTCATGTTCCAGGGCTCCGCCCAGGTCAAGGGCAACGGCCACTTCGAACTGGTGCAGGGCGCCGGCGGCTCGCTCAACGGCACCACGAGCTTCGAGCGCACCAACTACTTCGAGACCATGCCCGCCCACCAGCTGGAGCTCGCCCTCTGGCTGGAGGCCGACCGCATGGGTTCCCTGCTGGCCGCCCTGGACGAGGAGTCCATGGAGAACCAGCGCGACGTCGTCAAGAACGAGCGCCGTCAGCGCTACGACAACGTTCCGTACGGCACCGCCTTCGAGAAGCTCACCGCCCTGGCCTACCCGGAGGGGCACCCCTACCACCACACGCCGATCGGCTCGATGGCCGACCTGGACGCGGCGACCCTGGAGGACGCGCGGGCGTTCTTCCGCACGTACTACGCGCCGAACAACGCGGTGCTGTCCGTCGTCGGCGACATCGACTCCGAGCAGACGCTCGCCTGGATCGAGAAGTACTTCGGCTCCATCGCCTCGCACGACGGCAAGCAGCCCCCACGGGACGGCTCACTGCCCGACATCATGGGCGAGCAGCTGCGCGAGGTCGTCGAGGAGGAAGTCCCGGCCCGCGCCCTGATGGCGGCCTACCGCCTGCCGGAGGACGGCACGCGCGCGTGCGACGCGGCCGACCTGGCCCTCACCGTCCTGGGCGGCGGCGAGTCCTCCCGCCTCTACAACCGGCTGGTGCGCCGCGACCGCACGGCCGTCGCCGCCGGGTTCGGCCTGCTGCGGCTCGCCGGAGCGCCTTCCCTGGGGTGGCTGGACGTGAAGACGTCCGGTGACGTCGAGGTGCCGGTCATCGAGACCGCCATCGACGAGGAGCTCGCCCGGTTCGCCGAGGAGGGCCCGACGGCCGAGGAGATGGAGCGCGCCCAGGCGCAGCTGGAGCGCGAGTGGCTGGACCGCCTGGGCACCGTCGCGGGCCGCGCCGACGAACTGTGCCGCTACGCCGTCCTGTTCGGCGACTCCCAGCTCGCCCTCACCGCCGTGCAGCGGGTGCTCGAGGTGACGGCCGAGGAGGTCCAGGAGGTCGCCAGGGCCCGCCTGCGCCCCGACAACCGCGCGGTGCTCGTCTACGAGCCCACCGCCCCCGCCGACGAGACCGCCGCCGACGCGGACGACGCCACCGACGAGAACGAGGAGGCGGCCAAGTGACCGAGCTCGCCACCATGGACTTCCACTCCCAGCCGCAGGGCGGCGAGCCCAAGCCGTGGGCGTTCCCCGCCCCCGAGCGCGGCAGCCTCGACAACGGCCTCACCGTGCTGCACTGCCACCGGCCCGGCCAGCAGGTCGTCGCCGTGGAGGTGCTCCTCGACGCGCCCCTGGACGCCGAGCCCGCCGGACTCGACGGCGTCGCCACCATCATGGCGCGCGCCTTCTCCGAGGGCACCGACAAGCACTCCGCCGAGGAGTTCGCCGCCGAGCTGGAGCGCTGCGGCGCCACCCTCGACGCGCACGCCGACCACCCCGGCGTCCGGCTGAGCCTGGAGGTGCCCGCCTCGCGCCTCGCCAAGGCCCTCGGCCTGCTCGCCGACGCCCTCAGGGCACCCGCGTTCGCGGACGGCGAGGTCGAACGCCTGGTCCGCAACCGGCTCGACGAGATCCCGCACGAGCTGGCCAACCCGGCCCGCCGCGCGGCCAAGGAGCTCTCCAAGGAGCTGTTCCCAGCCGGCTCACGCGTGTCGCGCCCGCGCCAGGGCACCGAGGAGACGGTGGCGAACGTCGACTCCGCCGCCGTACGGGCCTTCTACGAGAAGCACGTGCGTCCCGCCACGGCCACCGCCGTGGTCGTCGGCGACCTCACCGGCATCGACCTCGGCGCGCTGCTCGGCGACACCCTGGGCGCGTGGACCGGCTCCGCCGCCGAACCGCGCCCCGTGCCCCCGGTGACCGCCGACGACCGGGGCCGGGTCGTCATCGTGGACCGTCCCGGCGCCGTCCAGACGCAGCTGCTGATCGGCCGCACCGGCGCCGACCGGCACGACCGCGTCTGGCCCGCACAGGTCCTCGGCACGTACTGCCTCGGCGGCACCCTCACCTCCCGCCTGGACCGCGTGCTGCGCGAGGAGAAGGGCTACACCTACGGCGTACGGGCATTCGGGCAGGTCCTGCTCTCCGCGCCCGACGGCACCGGCGCCGCGATGCTCGCCATCAGCGGCTCCGTCGACACCCCCAACACCGGCCCCGCGCTGCAGGACCTGTGGACGGTGCTGCGCACGCTCGCGGAAGGCGGACTCACCGACGCCGAGCGCGACGTCGCCGTGCAGAACCTGGTGGGCGTGGCGCCGCTGAAGTACGAGACGGCGGCGGCCGTGGCGAGCACGCTGGCCGACCAGGTCGAGCAGCACCTGCCCGACGACTACCAGGCCGCGCTCTACCGCCAACTCGCCGCCACCGGCACCGTGGAGGCCACGGCGGCGGTCGTGAACGCCTTCCCGGTGGACCGCCTGGTGACGGTGCTCGTCGGCGACGCCGCGCAGATCAAGACGCCCGTCGAGGCCCTCGGCATCGGTGAAGTCACCGTGGTGTCGGCCGAGTAGCGCCACGCGCGCGTGGCGGCCCTGGTGACCCGAGTGTCACCAGGGCCGCCGTTTGTCCGAATTGAGGGAGAGACGGCCCGTCTGCCCTGTGGCATGCGCTACAAAAAGCTTGTTGCGTTTGAGGATTGAAGGCAGCCGCGCTTAGCGTCTTCCGGGCTGTTCGTCAGGCAGTACGCCGCACCCGCGGCACCGGACAGTCATCGCCGAGTCCCCGTACGGCGCGAGCCAGGGGAGCCGGGGACCCACCGCAGTCCCTGGGGTGAATCGGACGCCCGCGCGTGCAGCGAGGGGGCCCGTAGGAGACCTTCCACCTCCGAACCCGTCAGCTAACCCGGTAGGCGAGAGGGAAGGAAAGGAACAGCCTCTACATGGCGTTCACGCGCGCCACCGGGAAGCACCGCCGTCCCAGCCGGATGCACCGCACCACCGCCCGCGCGGCGGGAGTCGCGGCCCTCGCCACCACCGGCGTCGTCGGCACCCTCGCCGCACCGGCGCTCGCCGCGGAGCCCGAGGCGGAGCAGACCGGGATCACCCCGGTCATCTCCATCGGCGACTCCATAGCCGACGAGATCGACGCCCAGGCCGCTGCCCAGGAGCAGGCCGCCCAGCTCGCCGCCGCCCGCGAGGCGGCCCGGGAGGCCGCGCGCGAGCGGGCCGCCGAAGCGGCCGAAGAGGCGCGCGAGGCCAAGGAGCGCGCCGCGCGGGAGGCGGAACGCAAGCGCCTCAACACCTTCGTGTCGCCGATCACCGCCTCGTACGTCTCCACCGCCTACCAGGCCGGCAGCTCCCTGTGGTCCTCCGGCAGCCACACCGGGATCGACTTCCACGCCTCCACCGGCACCACCGTGCACGCCGTCGGCGTCGGCACCGTCGTCGAGGCCGGCTGGGGCGGGGCGTACGGCAACCAGGTCGTGGTCAAGATGCACGACGGCACGTACACGCAGTACGGCCACCTGTCGTCCATCGGCGTCTCGGTGGGCCAGTCGGTCTCCGCGGGCCAGCAGATCGGCCTCTCCGGTGCCACCGGCAACGTCACGGGACCGCACCTGCACTTCGAGGCCCGTACGGGCGCCGAGTACGGCTCGGACATCGACCCCGTCGCCTACCTCCGCTCCCACGGCGTGAACGTCTGACGACGGACCGCTGACGGCAAGGTTCGGTAAGGTTCTGGAAAGGCCCCGGCTCCCTGAGCGGGGGCCTTTCGCATTTCCACGTGTGGTCCGGGAACGCGACCGCTGTCCAAAAAATGTCCATGAAATCCGGCCCGCCGTCGGATATCCGCTTGACTGGCCTAGAGTCACTGAACACGCGTCAATCGTCGACGTTTCACGGGGATCAAGGCGGAGGTCGGGCATGCGTATTCCGGCGCACTCGGTGTGCACGGCGATCCGGGACGACATCGTCGCCGGTGTCCACGGGCGCGGCGGCCGCCTCACCGAGGAACTCCTCGCCCGCCGCTACGGAGTCTCCCGCGTCCCCGTCCGCGAGGCCCTGCGCACGCTGGAGGCCGAGGGCTTCGTGGTGACCCGGCGGCACGCGGGCGCGTGCGTCGCGGAACCCACCGAACAGGAGGCCGCCGACCTGCTGGAGACCCGTGCCCTCCTGGAACCCCTGGGCGCCGCACGGGCCGCCCGGCGTCGCACCGATGCCCACCTCAAGGTGCTGCGCGGGCTGGTCAGGCTCGGTCAGGAACGTGCCGGGCAGGGCCGCGGCGAGGACTTGCGCGCACTGGACGGGTGGTTCCACGAGACCCTCGCCCAGGCCGCCTGCAGTCCCTCCCTGGCGTCCCTGCTGACCCAGTTGCGCCGCAAGATCGCCTGGATGTACGCCGTGGCGGCGCCGGCCGATCCGGCGGGCTGCTGGGCGGAGCACGGCGCGATCACCGACGCGGTGGCCCGGGGCGACGGCGAGCGCGCGCGGGCGCTCATGGCGCTGCACACCGAGCGGTCCGCTCCCGCGTACCGACTGCGGTTCGCCCCCGAGGGCGGGCGGACCGAGAGCGTGAGGAATTCGCAACGTGCCGTAAACACGCCGAGCCTGCGGTATTAACACGCGGCCCATATACAAGAGGTATTGATTGAAGGGGTATTTTGCGCTGCCTGCGAATGCCCTCGAAAATCGGTAGCGCGGTTCGTGGAGAGGGGAAAAGAAAAGCCCGCCCGGTGCTCCGGGCGGGCCGTTCGGCATTGCTCTTGCCGTCGGTCAGACGGTCTCGGGAAGCTCCTCGAGGCCCTCGGTGACCAGCTTCGCCAGCCGGTCGAGGGCGGCGTCCGCGCCCTCGGCGTCGGAGGCGAGGACGATCTCCTCGCCGCCCTGGGCGCCGAGGCCGAGGACGGCCAGCATGGAGGCCGCGTTGACGGGGGAACTGTCGGCCTTGGCGATCGTGACCGGGACGCCTGTGGCCGTGGCGGCTCGGACGAAGATGGAGGCGGGGCGGGCGTGGAGGCCCTCGGCCCAGCCGACGTTGACGCGGCGCTCAGCCATGTGATGCTGCCCTTCAGGTGTTCAAGGTTTCATGTTGTCTAGACCAGTCTTGTCTAGACCAGTTTCCCACATCGTGAAGCGTGCCGGGACGGCGCCGTGCGCCGCCCCGCGTGACCGTCGGACCGCGGCCTCGGCCCGACCTTCCGTCCTCCACAGACTGCCTCGCGCCGTTGTCGTACGCGAGCCGTACTCTGGGGCCCATGCAGACCTCGTCGGACCGGCACGAGTATCCCGCCCACTGGGAGGCCGACGTGGTGCTGCGCGACGGCGGCACCGCGCGCGTCCGCCCCATCACCGTTGATGACGCCGAGCGCCTGGTCAGCTTCTACGAGCAGGTCTCCGACGAGTCGAAGTACTACCGCTTCTTCGCGCCGTACCCTCGCCTGTCCGCCAAGGACGTCCACCGCTTCACGCACCACGACTTTGTGGACCGGGTGGGACTCGCGGCCACCGTCGGCGGCGAGTTCATCGCCACCGTACGCTACGACCGGATCGGCGCCGGCGGAACGCCCGCCACCGCACCCGCCGACGAGGCCGAGGTCGCCTTCCTCGTCCAGGACGCCCACCAGGGGCGCGGCGTCGCCTCCGCGCTGCTGGAGCACATCGCCGCCGTCGCCCGGGAGCGCGGCATCCGCCGCTTCGCCGCCGAGGTGCTGCCCGCCAACACCAAGATGATCAAGGTGTTCGTGGACGCCGGGTACACCCAGAAGCGCAGCTTCGAGGACGGCGTGGTCCGCCTGGAGTTCGGCCTCGAACCGACCGACCGCTCCCTGGCCGTGCAGTACGCGCGCGAGCAGCGCGCGGAGGCGCGTTCCGTGCAGCGGCTGCTGAGGCCCGGCTCGGTCGCGGTCGTCGGCACCGGCCGCACGCCGGGCGGGGTCGGCCGCAGCATCCTCGGCAACATCCGGGACGCGGGCTACACCGGTCGGCTGTACGCCGTGAACAAGGCCTTCCCCGAGGACCGGAAGGAGATCGAAGGGGTGTCCGCGTGCCGCTCGGTGCGCGACATCGACGGGCCGGTCGACCTCGCCGTCGTCACCGTCCCCGCCGAGCGTGTCCCCGAGGTCGTCACCGAGTGCGGCGAGCACGGCGTGCAGGGCCTGGTGGTGATCTCCGCCGGGTACGCCGACAGCGGCCCCGAGGGACGCGAACGCCAGCGCGCCCTCGTGCGGCAGGCGCGCACGTACGGCATGCGGATCATCGGGCCCAACGCCTTCGGGATCATCAACACCTCCGCGGACGTGCGGCTGAACGCCTCCCTCGCCCCCGAGACGCCCCGCCCCGGCCGGATCGGCCTGTTCGCCCAGTCCGGCGCCATCGGCATCGCCCTGCTCTCCCGACTGCACCGGCGCGGCGGCGGAGTCACCGGCGTCACCGGCGTGTCGACCTTCGTCTCCTCCGGCAACCGAGCCGACGTCTCCGGCAACGACGTCCTCCAGTACTGGTACGACGACCCGGAGACCGACGTCGCGCTGATGTACCTGGAGTCCATCGGCAACCCCCGCAAGTTCACCCGCCTCGCCCGGCGCACGGCGGCCGTCAAACCCCTGGTCGTCGTGCAGGGGGCCAGGCACGGGGGCGTGGCACCGCAGGGACACGCCGTACGGGCGACGCGACTCCCGCACGCGACGGTCTCCGCGCTGCTCAGGCAGGCCGGCGTGATCCGCGTCGACACGATCACCGACCTGGTCGACGCGGGGCTGCTGCTCGCCCGCCAGCCGCTGCCACCCGGGCCGAGGGTGGCCATCCTGGGCAACTCCGAGTCCCTGGGCCTGCTGACGTACGACGCGTGTCTCTCCGAAGGGCTGCGCCCGCACCCCCCGCTGGACCTGACGACGGCCGCCTCGGCGGACGACTTCCACGCCGCCCTGTCCCGGGCCCTGGCCGACGACACCTGCGACGCCGTGGTGGTGACCGCGATCCCGACGGTGGGGGAGGGATCGGCCGGGGACGCCGCGCTGGCGGCGGCCCTGCGGTCGGCGGCCGCCGCGGTGCCGGCCAAGCCGGTCCTCGTGGTCCACGTGGAACTGGGCGGCCTGGCGGAGGCCCTCTCGGCCGCGGCGAGCACGGCACCGCAGGCGCCCCGGCCGACGGAGCCACAGCCGGCGTCCGCGGAGCCCGGGGCTACTGACTCCCCGGGCTCGGGGGCCGTCGGGCCGGGTGACTCTGGGGCTACTGCGTTTTCGGGCCCGCAGTCCACCGGGTCCTCGGACCCGCAGACCAGCGCGCCCAGGGACCCGCAGGCCGCCGAACCGGTTGAACCCAGGGCTGCCGCGCCCACGGACCCGCCGACCACCGCACCCACGACCCCCCGGACGACTGGGCCTACGGCTCCGCAGCCCGCCGGGCGCGGCGAGCCCCGGTCCACCGCGTACACAGACCCTCGCCCCACGGCCCCCACCGCCGAACCCCGGACCGCCGTTCCCGAAACCCCAGCCCCGCCCGTCAGGTCCCAGCCGCCCGCCC
>NZ_JAGMUF010000131.1:0-230 GCF_019049125.1 Streptomyces sp. AC602_WCS936
GGTGGAGCCGCTGAACCAAGCGGTTAGTAGGTGAGTGATGGGGTGACGCAGGAAGGTAGTCCATCCCGGGCGGTGGTTGTCCCGGGGTAAGGGTGTAGGCCGTGCGGTAGGTAAATCCGTCGCACACAAGGCTGAGACCTGATGCCGAGCCGATTGTGGTGAAGTGGATGATCCTATGCTGTCGAGAAAAGCCTCTAGCGAGTTTCATGGCGGCCCGTACCCTAAACCGA